>JAZFSL010000125.1:0-13246 GCA_036446135.1 Rhodospirillales bacterium
GACCGCCCGGTTGCTCGGGCACGAGCCGGAGGTGGAAACATGTCTTGTCGAGATGTCCTGGGGCGAATGGGAAGGCCGGTCATTCCCCGAATTGCGTCAGGTTTGCGCCAAGGAGTTGGAGGTGCAACGGGCGCGAGGGCTGGATTTTCGCCCAACCGGAGGAGAAAGCCCTCGTGACGTGCAGGAACGCCTTTCTCCGTGGCTCATGGCTCTCGCCACGCCCACCCTCGCCGTTTGCCACAAAGGGGTAATACAGGCCGTCTACTCCCTGGCCACCGGTTGGAATATGATCGACAAGCCGGCCGAGAAACCGCGGGCCAACACAGCCCATCTCTTTCACGTCAAAGCAGGCGTTCCCATGGTCGAGCGCATGAATATTCCCTTGGAGGCAGAATGACACGCCGCGTTTTATTTTATGTCCAGCATCTACTAGGCGTGGGACATGTTATGCGTGCGGCGACAATCGCCCGCAACATGTGCGACGCCGGACTGGAGGTGACAGTGGTGTTGGGCGGATTGAAGGTTTTGGTCGCTGACTTCGGGCCTGCAGACATCATTCACCTGCCACCGGTGCGCTCGGATGGTTCCAATTTCAAAGTCCTGTTGGACGAAAACGATGTCGAGATCGATGACGATTTCAAGAACCGGCGGCGTGACGAATTGCTAAACGTTTATGCATCCCTTAACCCGAACGTCCTGTTGGTGGAATTGTTCCCCTTCGGCCGTCGGCAGCTTCGCTTCGAACTGATGCCCTTGCTTGCAGCAGCGCGGGAAAGTTCAAAAATCGTTTGCTCCGTCCGCGATGTTCTGGTGCCCATGAAAAAGCCGAAACGGATTGATGAAATCATTGATACTGCATTGGCCCATTTCGATCAGATTCTGGTCCATGGCGATAAATCGGTGATCCCGTTTACTGAAACTTTCCCGCGCGCCGCCGAACTTCACCATTTGATGTCTTATACGGGCTACGTGGTCGACCACAATGGTTTGCCCGATATTGATACGGGAACCGGCGAAGTCATCGTGTCCGTGGGCGGCGGCGCGGTGGGCGAAATCCTGTTACGCACGTCGATAGCGGCACGGGGCTTAAGCGCGGCAGAAGACCGTCCATGGCGTTTACTAGCGGGCCGGCATTTACCGAAATCCGTATTTGACGACCTCAAGGCGGCCGCCGGAGCGGGAATCACCGTCGAATGGGCGCGAAATGATTTTCGTGCTTTGCTGCGAAACGCCGACCTGTCCATTTCACAGGGCGGGTACAACACCACTATGGATGTTCTTCAGGCCGGATGCCGAAACGTGATCGTCCCCATGGCCGAAGCCGACGAGAGCGAGCAAACCTTGCGCGCCGGCAAAATGGAGGCGAAGGGGTTAGTTCATATGGTGCGGGCCAGCAACCTGTCACCGGAGAATCTCGCCACTGCGGTCAATAAAGCGCTCGCCGCTCCGCCGCCGCCAATATTGTCCGGTATCAATCTTGGCGGCGCCCAGCAAACGGCAAGGATCGTCGCAGAGATATAAACTTGCAGGTACACCCCCCCCCCTTGACTCTATTCAAATGAGTGGAGAATACTTTGGCAGTTAGAGCGGCTTAAACAAAACGACAGGTGAGCTCCGGGGGGGTATGGAAAGCAGCATTTTTGGATTCGCTATGCGTCACAGTAAGCGTCAACAGATTATCCTGTTGGCGGTCACGGCATTTTCTTTTCCTTTTCTGTACATGTCGTTCGATTTGCCAAAGACCATCATCAACGAGGCGATCGATGGCACCAATTTCCCGCAATCCCTAATGGGGCTCGAACTCGAGCAGATTCCCTACCTGATGGCTCTTTGCATGATCTTTCTGTCCCTGGTGCTGATCAACGGCTTTTTCAAGCTCTGGATTAACATTTACCGGGGCTCCATGGGCGAACGGATGCTGCGCCGACTCCGCTATCAGTTGATCGAGCGGGTGATGCGCTTCCCTCTGCCGCATTTCCGTAATGTCTCTCAAGGCGAGGTTGTGTCGATCGTCACCACGGAGACCGAGCCGTTGGGCGGGTTCATTGGAGAGGCCTACTCCCTTCCCGCTTTTCAGGGAGGGACCCTGCTGACCATCCTTGCCTTCATGTTTGTGCAGGACTGGGCTCTGGGCCTTGCCGCCATTGCGCTCTATCCGATCCAGATGTACGCCATTCCGAAACTGCAACTCCAAATCAACCTCAAGGCGAAGGAACGCGTCATGGCGGTTCGCAACCTCTCTGAACGGGTAAGCGAGCTGGTGTCGGGTATCCACGAGGTGCATGCTAATGATACCACCCAATACGAACTTTCGGATTTCAGTTCAAGGCTCGGCCGGATATTCGGAATTCGCTACGAAATTTACCGTAAGAAATTCTTTGTCAAATTTCTGAACAACTTCATCGCGCAGTTGACACCGTTCTTCTTCTTTTCGATCGGCGGCTACCTGGTAATCCAGGGCGATCTTTCTTTTGGCGCCTTGGTGGCAACTCTCGGCGCCTATAAAGATCTCTCCTCGCCGTGGAAGGAACTGCTGGGGTATTACCAGCGCATGGAGGATTCGAAAATCAAGTATCAACAATTGGTGGAGCGGTTCCAGCCCCCTGGAATGATCGACGAGGATATGATCGCACCAAGAGAAACCGTTGATACAGACCTGTCGGGACCGGTGATAGCAAACAACCTTACGCTGGAGATAGACGAAGGAACAAAGGTCGTCGCCGGTGCGTCTTTCAATTTCAACACTTCCGACCATCTCAGCATCCTTGGCCCTCTTGGAAGCGGCAAGGGAGAGATCGCCCAGCTTGTCTCGCGGCAGTTGTCACCGACGGGCGGGTCGGTGGCAGTCGGTGGCGTTAATCTGTCTGACGTGCCGGAGGCGGTTGTCGGGCGTCAAATCAGTTACGTCGATCCTGAGGTTTACATCACATCGGGAACGATCCGGGACAATCTTTATTATGTTCTAAAAAATCATCCTCGCCAGGCCGCCGATGAAAATGGCGGCAGCGAATTCGCATCACCTGATGAAGAATCGGTACTCTCGGGAAATTCGATGCTGGATATAAACGCCGACTGGATCGATTACGCATCGATCGGTGTCGATGGGCCAGAAGGCTTAACCAGTAAGGCCGTCGAAATACTGAAAATTGTCGGCCTTGAGAAAGATGTTTTCGAATTTGGGCTTAGGCGTGTGATTGCCCCCGAGACACAGCCGATTTTGGCAAAAGGAATTCTTGAGGTGAGAAAGGCGGCACACGAATGCCTTGGCGCCTCTTCAATGTCCGGGTTGGTTCAGGTGTTTGATAAGGGTGTCTACAACGTCAATGCTTCTGTCGCCGAAAATATTCTCTTCGGAACCCCGGTGGGGGATGACTTCCGCATCGAGAATCTCGGGGACAACCCCTATGTCGCGGAGGTCCTGGAAAAGGTTGGGTTGACGGATACGTTCCTGGAAATGGGCCACAATATCGCGAAACTGATGGAGGATCTGTTCCAGGACCTGCCCCCGGGCCATGAGTTTTTCGAGCGATTCAGTTTTATTGAAGAAGAGGCGCTTCAGGATTTTAAGAGGATCATCTATCTCGCCAACAACGAGGGGCTGGACGCGCTTGCGGAAGAGGACCGTGAGCAATTGATGGACCTGCCATTCAAGATGATTGTCGCCCGTCATCGCCTCGATCTGATTGATGACGCAATGCAGAAACGGCTTCTGAAGGCACGCAAAGTCTTTGCTGAAAATTTGCCTGAAGATTTGCGCGGTAAAGTGGAGTTCTTTGACGTCGAAAACTATAATGCGGCCGGCAGCATTCTCGATAATGCGTTGTTTGGAAAAGTCGCCAGTGAAAAGACTGATGCTCAACAACGTACTATTGAACTTGTAACTCAGGTGATCGACGATCTTGACTTGCGCACCGCAGTGCTGGAAGCCGGCCTCGATTACCAAGTCGGGATCGGCGGCAAGCGTCTCTCCCTAGTGCAGCGTCAGCTTTTGGGTCTCGCCCGCGGGCTGATCAAGAATTCCTCCATGATGGTAGTTAACGAGGCGACGGCGGCGCTCGCAAAACCGGAACAGCTGAAACTTCTCGAGGCCATCAAATTGGCGACATCGGATCGTGGCCTTGTATGGATTACGGACGATCAGGAAGCGGCACAAAATTTCGATATCGTCTTGGCGGCCGAAGACGGACGTATCCGCGAAGAAAGCGTCGCCACAAAAACTTCGGCCTCCCCGGCACCCAAGCCTGCGGAGGAGGCCGGCGAAGGGACAAGCGAACTTGGTCAAGAAGTTGAACTCTTGGCCGGCGTTTCGTTTTTCGCCGGATTGGACCGCTCGAAATTAAAGCTGCTTGCCTTCACCAGCGCCCGTAAGGTTCTGCAACCAGGCGAAGTACTTTTCGAGCAAGGTGATGAGGGTGATATGGCGTATGTCCTTGTGGACGGAGAGTGCGACATCCTTGTTTCGACGACCGAGGGGCAGGTCAAGCTGGCGGGCGCAGGGATAGGAGACGTGATCGGTGAGCTGGCGCTTTTGTGCGATGCTCCAAGAACCGCCACGATCAGGGCTGTCGGCGAGCTCACCGTGCTTCGGATTGCTAAGGATGTGTTCCTGCAATTGGTTCGGGACAACGCCGAGGTTGGGGAGAGTCTGACACGCATCATCGCCGGCAAGCTCGAAAGAATGATGCAGGACTACACCGGCGGTTCCCCGGCGCTGTATGACGAGGAGACTGGGCTGCCCAACCACAATATCTTCCTCGACCGGATCGAACGCGCCGTTCACAACGATGAGCGAGATGGAAAAGAATCAAAACTGATGCTGTTCGATTTAAACGTTATCTTCAATGGCATTGATAAGCTCGATGATGCAGCCCTAAAGCCGTTTTTAAATGAAGTTACGAATCGTTTGATGGACAATCTGAGAAAGTCGGACTCAGTAGCACGTCTGGGAAAATTAGTGTTCGGCGTTATTGTCAAGGGCAACAAGGACAGCAAAGAGTTTGATGTCGTCAAAGGACGCATTGAAGACGCGTTTAACGATCTAATTTCCATCGGCGACAAAGTCGTAAAGATAGCGGAACCTTTTACGGTAGACATCTACACCCTGGATGAAAAAAATGCTGAAACGGCTGCAGAAAAAGTGAAAGGTCACCGTAGTGAGGGGTGATCGAAGAACTACAAATAATAACCGGCATGTGGAAAACTCCGTGACCGGTTCTAGGGAGGGCTTATGGTTAACTGGTCTGACCTGACCCGTGAACTCGATATGTGGGCAAAAGAAGGTCGGGCTGCCACTTTTTGGTGGCGGGACGATGATGCCGTCGAGGTTACGCCTGCCCTGGAAAAGCTTTTCCAAATAGCGGACGAAGCGGAAACGCCTCTTTCTTTGGCGGTGATTCCGGGAATTCTCCGACCTGAACTTGTTTCATACGTCAACGCCCGCACGACAACTGATGTCCTGCAGCATGGATACATGCACGTGAACCATGCTCCGCCGGGTTGCAAGGATTCCGAATTTGGAGAGGAGCGCAACACCGAGGGGTGCCTGGAGGAACTAGCCTTGGGATTCGGGTTGCTCGAAGGCTTTCACAACCTCTTGCCTGTCCTGGTTCCGCCCTGGAACCGCATTGACGGTAACCTTGTCGAGAATCTGCCGGGTATCGGGTTCTTGGGAATTTCCACTTTCACCCCACGCCGAGCAAAGAATGATCACTCTGGACTGATGTACGTAAACACCCATGTCGATATCGTTGATTGGACAAGGCAACGGCGATTCCTGGGGAAATCCGGAGTCCTCCAGCAGGTTCTGAATCACCTGACGGCGCGCCGGAGCAAGTCGGCCGATCCAGCAGAGCCAACAGGATTGCTAACCCATCATCTGGTTCACGGGGAATCCAGTTGGGGCTTTATTCGGAAGTTTTTGAAAGTGACGAAGGCGCACCGCGCCGTCCGTTGGCTTGGTCCCAAGGAGGCATTCGGATTTTGAGCAAGACCGGCCATGAAACGGAGCAGAATTTTTTGCTGCTGCAAGCAAAGGTGGGCGCATGGACCTGATTAGAGTCAACAATCTGAAGGTCGAATTCGCGACGCAAGCGGGTCCTATCGAGGCACTCAAAGGGGTTTCCTTCCGTATTTGGGAGGGCTCTACGGTTGCCGTGGTCGGTGAAAGTGGTTCCGGGAAATCGGTTATGGCGCAGGCCATAATGGGCATCCTGCCTCGAAATGCGACGATCACCGGCGGTGAAATTCTTCTTTTCGACCCGAGGCAGAAGGAGGGCGTCATCGACCTTGCCAAGACCGACCCGAAATCTCCTCAATTCCGCGCCGTTCGCGGTAAGCGGGTATCCATTATTTTTCAAGAGCCGATGACGTCCCTGTCGCCGCTTCACACCATCGGCAACCAGATTTCAGAAGCCTTGTCCATTCATTTCGACCTTACCGACCAGAAAGCCCACGAACGGTGTATTAAAATGCTCCGGCTTGTCTCCTTCCCCGACCCCGAACGCGGCTTCAAGACATACCCGTTTGAACTTTCAGGCGGACTGAGGCAAAGAGCGATGATTGCCATGGCCCTGGTCTGCCGGCCGTCCCTGCTCATCGCCGACGAACCGACGACGGCGCTTGATGTCACCATTCAAGCCCAGATTCTTAGCTTGATCCGTGACCTGCAATCGGAACTCAAGATGGCGGTTCTATTGATAACCCATGACATGGGTGTGGTCTCCAACTTTACCGAAGAGATTGTGGTTGTCTATCATGGCGAGGTGATGGAAAGCGGGGATATCCGGGACGTCTTTCGCAATGCCTCGCACCCGTACCTGAAATCACTGCTAAAAGCCGTTCCCAGATTCGACACCGATCCGGGAGAGCGTCTCGTTCCGATCCGGGAAATCAAACCGCGGCTCGGACACCTGTTGGCGAAGCCGGATCAGGCGAGCAAAGGTATCGACGGACCGATTCTTGATATTCGCGACATTAGCAAGACTTTCTCGATTCGAAGCGAGACGACCTTGTTCGGAACCGGCCCCCAATCCCTGGTTCGGGCCGTTGATCATGTCAGTTTCCAGGTCAACCAAGGCGAATGTTTGGGGCTGGTAGGCGAGAGCGGGTGCGGCAAAACAACGCTCAGCCGGATTATTATGCGGGTCAGCGATCCCGACGATGGGAAGGTCATATTCAACGATAATGGGACCGAGATTGATCTGGTCGAGAAGACCGAGGCCGAGATGGTGCCGATGCGGCGAAAGATCCAGTACGTGTTCCAGGATCCTTTCGGATCCTTGAACCCCAGAATGACCGTCTTCGATATTTTGTCCGAGCCCTTGCAGATTCACGGCCTGGGCGATGCGGCTTATCAGAGAAACGTCGCCCAGGAACTGATGGAACTTGTCGGCCTGGACCCCCGCTACCTCAATCGCTATCCGCACAGTTTCTCGGGCGGCCAGCGGCAAAGGATCGGAATTGCCCGCGCCCTGGCCCTGCAACCTGAAATCTTGATTTGTGACGAACCTGTCTCGGCGCTTGACGTTTCCATTCAAGCCCAGGTTTTGAACCTTCTAAAAGACCTGCAGGAAAAACTTGGCCTCACGTACCTGTTTATTTCCCATGATCTGGCTGTGGTCAGGTATATCGCCGATCGGATCGCGGTTATGTGCAAAGGCCAGCTTGTCGAAGTTGCGCCTTGTGAGCGCCTGATCGGCAACCCGAACCACCCCTATACGCGAGCATTGCTGGAGGCGGTGCTGCATCCGGATATCGAGCACCGGCTCAATTTTGCGGCACTGGCCGACCGGGAAATGACGGACCCAGGTTCCTGGCCGGCGCCGTTTGATGTCCGCTCCGGTGAAATCGCCAACCTCATCGATCTTGGGGACGATCATTTTGTCCGCGCCCACGAAATTCCGCAACCAGTGTGGACCTCATCATGACAGGAAGGGGTAGGTGTGCGGTCGTTGCTGGCCAGGATGCAGAAGGACGCTCAGGCGATGATGCGACCTCCGTTTTCCAGTCGTCCGTCGACGCCGCGGTGAGTAGTGGTGTCGGATCGTTTGACGAGGTCGTTACCGTTAACATCGCACCGGCCTCTGGAAATTCAAGCTCCTACGCTCATCACGAGGCGGGTGCGGTGCGGGCTCGTGACCTTGATGCAGAATGGATATGTTTCCTTGGGCTGGGAGAAACCTTATCTCCCAGGGCCTTCGAGCTTGTCTCTCCAGCGGTCCAGTCTTATGACGCCGTCTGGGGAGGGGTGCATACCGGAAACGGAGAGCCGGGCCAGAAGCATGTCGAAGGAGCCGGATTTTCCTGTCAGGACACTGTATCGTTCTTTCATGCGGCTCTTCACTGGGGTATCGGGCGAACCCACTTTGTGCGTACGGACATGGCTCTGGAGGCCATCGGCGGGATTCAGGCCACGGAAGCATGGTATGCGGATTATCTGATCCGGTTATGGCATCGGGGCGAGTGTCTGAAATCGGCACAACCGTATTCCAGCGGCGAGCCCGGCCTCTTTGGGCTAAACGAACTCGAAAAATCAAGGCTCCTCGATTACATCGCCGAGAACCCGCTTTTCATCTCCGTTGACCATAAGGGCAAGATAGCCAAGCTTCCCTACACTGGCTGTAATCCGACCCTGGAGAGAATTCAATTACGGGGCTTGTTTTATGAGGCGGAGGATTTGGCCTATGTGGGCGAGAGGGTGGCTTCCGGCGCGACGATTGTCGATGTCGGCGCGAATACGGGAAACCACTTGGTCTATTTTTCTCTTTACATGTCGCCCCGCCGGATCATTCCAATAGAGCCAAACCCGGAGGCGGCGCGTGTGCTAAAGGCGACCATTGACGCCAACGGGATCGACGGCATCGACCTGGGCTGCATAGGAAAAGCCGCGGGAGCCGTTCACAGACGGGTTTCGTTAAAACCCCAGAGAAGGGTGCAACTCGGTTCCGTTGCCTTGGAAAAGGAAGCCGGAGGTGAGATCGAAATGGTGCCTCTCGATGATCTCATCGAGGGGCGGGTCGATTTCATTAAAATCGATGCCGAGGCGATGGAATTGGACGTGCTGTTGGGGGGGCGCGGCATCGTCGACCGTGACCGGCCTCTTATTCTGGTCGAGGTTCAAGACGAGAACCTCCCCGATTTCCTGGCCGTTGTCGAGAATTTTGGCTATCGTGTGGAGCGAATTTTTCCAGATCAAGCGTATGCGAATTATTTTCTCGCGCCCCAGCAATTGTCCGGCAACAGAGCGGCAACAACCGGACCCACGGGACGGAAATGAGAACATTAATATTAAAACATGCCTGTGTCGTCATCAGGGCAAGCGCGGCTGTTGTCGCCTTCGCGATTGGCCTGCAAGGCGTTTCCGCGCCCCTTGGCGCAAAAACATTTACTGAGGCGCCATCACTTTCCGAACGGGTTCGCCAGGAAAGCTTGCCGCCGGTCGCCCAGCGATTGCCGGAAAATCCGGCCATTGCAGACTTCGACCGGCCCGGCGTGACGACCGGCCGCTACGGGGGGCAACTGAGGCTGCTGATGGGGCGAGCCAAGGATATCCGAATGATGGTGGTCTACGGATATGCGCGGCTTGTCCGATATGACATGAAGTTCAACATCGTTCCGGATATTCTTGAAAAGGTAGATGTGGAGGACGGGCGAATGTTTACGCTCTATCTCCGCAAGGGACACCGATGGTCCGATGGTCGTCCGTTGACGACTGAGGACTTCCGGTATTATTGGGAAGATATCGCCTTCAATAAAGAAATGTCGCCGGCGGGACCATCAAAGATTCTGCTTGTCGACGGCAAGCCGCCGAAATTCGAGATCATCGACGATTTCACAGTCCGTTATACCTGGCCCAAACCTAATCCGTATTTCCTACCGGCGTTGGCCGCGGCTTCTCCCCTCTATATCTTCCAGCCGGCGCATTACCTAAAGCAATTTCATGCTCGCTATGCGGATGCCGAGGACCTGAAGCGTCAGGTCGAGGAAAGAAACCAACGCAATTGGGTCGCCCTTCATTTCTACCATGGGCGTCAATACAAAAACGATAACCCCGATTTGCCGTCCCTGCAACCATGGATCAACACCACCCGGTCGCCGTCAGACCGCTTCGTTTTCAAGCGCAATCCCTATTACCATCGGGTCGATCCGGATGGCCGGCAACTGCCGTATATTAACGAGGTGGTGATCACTGTCTCATCGGCGAAGCTTATTCCCGCGAAGGCGGGCAGCGGAGAAGCCGATCTTCAGGCGCGGGGGCTGTCATTCAATAATTATACTTTTCTCAAGCGTGGCGAGAAGCGCCACAACTTCATGGTTCGCCGATGGCATTCGGCCCGGGGGGCGCAGGTCGCTCTCTATCCGAATCTCAATGTTAATGACTCGACATGGCGGAATCTGTTCAGGAAAGCCGACTTCCGCCGCTCCCTTTCTTTGGCCATCAACAGACACGAAATCAATCAAGTGATCTATTTCGGCCTGGCCCGGGAGAGCAATAACACGGTACTTCCCCAAAGCCCTTTGTATTTGCCCGAGTACCCCCGTAAATGGGCCGAATTTGATCTCAAGAAGGCGAACAAGCTTTTGGATGGGCTTGGTTTGACGAAGCGCAGTGATAGGGGAATTCGGCTTCTGCCGGACGGACGGCCGATGACGATCATCGTCGAGACCGCCGGAGAATCCACCGAACAGACGGATGTGCTGGAGCTCATTCACGACAGCTGGCTGAAAGCCGGTATCAAATTGTTTGCCAAACCATTGCAACGAGAGGTATTTCGCAACCGAATTTTTGCCGGGTCAACACAGGTGTCGGTTTGGTTCGGTCTTGAAAACGCGGTTCCGACTGCGGACTTGGCCCCCCTTGAGTTGGCGCCGACCAGTCAGCTTCAACTTCAGTGGCCGAAATGGGGATTGCACTACATTAGTGGAGGGCTGGCTGGGGAAGCGCCGGATATCCCGGAAGCAGTCCGTTTAGCGGAGTTGAACGAGGCATGGGTCATTGCCGTCGATCGAGCCGAGAAGGAAAAAATTTGGCACGGAATGCTGAGTATTTTTGCCGACCAGGTGTTCACCATCGGCATCGCCGCCGGCGTGCCGCAGCCCGTGGTAATCAATAATCAGTTACGGAACGTGCCCGAGGCAGGTCTCTTCAATTGGGATCCAGGCGCCCATTTCGGCATTCACCGGCCAGATACGTTCTGGTTCGCAAGAAAATGAGGTCCCGATGCTAGGGTATCTTGTTCGCCGTATTGTGACCATGATCTTCACGCTCACCGTGATCAGCGTGCTCGTGTTCATCGTCATTCAGCTCCCTCCCGGCGATTATCTAACAACCTATATCGCCGAGCTCGAAAGCCAAGGTGAACTGGTGAGCCCGGAGAAGATAGAGTTCCTGCGCCGCCAGTACGGGCTCGATCTGCCTCTTTACCAACAATACTTCGTCTGGGCCAGCGGATTGGTGCAGGGTGATCTCGGGTATTCGTTCGAGTTTAACCTTCCGGTGACCGAAGTTGTTGGCGACCGGCTTTATCTCTCCATGGTTCTCAATTTCACCACCGTAATTTTCATCTATCTGGTTGCGTTTCCTATCGGCGTCTACTCCGCGACACACCAATACAGTTGGGGAGACCATGGGCTGACGTTCCTGGGGTTGTTGGGCCTGGCGACGCCAAACTTCCTGTTGGCTCTAATTCTCATCTATCTCGCCAACCTGGCTTTTGGCACCTCCATCGGCGGATTAATGGCGCCTGAATTGATCGATCAGCCCTGGACCTGGATCAAGGTTCGTTCGGTCCTGGAGCACCTTTGGATCCCGGTCGTGGTGATCGGGACATCAGGCACGGCGGGAATGATCAGGCGGCTGCGGGCCAATCTGCTTGACGAAATGCAAAAACAATATGTCGTGACCGGCCGGGCCAAGGGGTTGTCCGAAATGAAATTGCTGGTCAAGTACCCCTTGCGGATGGCGCTAAATCCGTTCGTAGCGGATATCGGGACCCTGTTACCGCAGGTGGTTTCCGGCTCGGTGATCGTTTCGGCCGTTATGTCGCTGCCGACGACCGGCCCAATGTTGTTGAATGCCCTGCAAAGTCAGGACATGTACCTGGCCGGTTCGTTTCTTATGTTCCTCGCTTTGCTGACGGTTGTCGGCATGGTCGTTTCCGACCTCCTGCTTGTCGTTCTCGATCCCCGAATCAGACTCGGGGGAGGTGCGCGGCGATGAGCAGAAAACTCGTCCATTACGTATCCGACGAGCCGTTCGACCCGCACGCGATCGAGGAGCTGACGCCCGAGCAGGAACGGGTCTACATGGCATCCAGGTGGTTAATGATGTGGTGGAAGTTCAAGCGCCACAAGATCGCCGTGAGTGCTGGGATCATTCTTCTCGTCAGCTATTTCACCATCATTTTTGTCGAAATCCTGGCGCCGTACGAACTCCATACACGGAACACGGCTTTCATATACGCGCCACCGCAACAACTCCATGTCGTCCATGATGGCGAGTTGCGCCGCCCCTTCGTCTATCCATTTGTGTACCGTCTCAACCTTGACACCTTGAAGCGGGAATATACGGAAGACATATCCAAACCCGAATCGGTGCGGTTTTTTTGCCGAGGCGATCCATACCGGTTCTGGGGACTGATTTCTTCGGATTTTCACATTGTTTGCGCGCCGAAAGAAGGAACCTTGTTTTTTCTCGGAACCGATCGACTGGGTCGCGATATGTTGTCGCGACTGATGTACGGCGGACGAATTTCGCTGACGGTCGGCTTGATCGGAATCACCATCAGCTTTCTGCTCGGTATTTCAATCGGCGGCGCCGCCGGGTATTTCGGTGGCTGGGTGGATAATATTGTCCAACGGATTATCGAGACCCTTCGATCTCTTCCCGACCTGCCGTTGTGGATGGCGCTGTCGGCGGCTTTGCCGGTCACCTGGAGCCCGCTTTACGTTTATCTTGGGATAACCGTGATCCTCGGAATGCTGGATTGGCCGGGTTTGGCCCGGGCCGTACGGTCAAAGTTGCTTTCGTTGCGCGAGGAAGACTACGTCACGGCGGCCCGGTTGATGGGGGCGTCGCCGCGAAGGATTGTTGGCTCTCATCTTCTGCCAAACTTTTCGAGCCACCTGATTGCTTCCGCCAGTCTTTCGATCCCGTCCATGATCCTGGGCGAGACCGCCCTCAGTTTCCTGGGCCTAGGCCTCAGGCCCCCGATTACCAGTTGGGGCGTTCTCCTGGCGGAAGCGCAGA
>JAZFSL010000126.1:0-3641 GCA_036446135.1 Rhodospirillales bacterium
CATTCCCTGGAGGCCGCCAATGAAACGATCGGTGGCTTGGCCAATGAGTTTCAGGCGTTGCGGGAATCCCAGTATGGAGCCAGGTTCGTCCGTTCCGCCGTCGAGGGTCTGGACGCCATCGTCATGACTCTCATCAATGTCGCCAAGGAACGCTCAGCTGAGGATTTTTTGTTGTTGAACACCATAACGTCGGAAAATGGCAATGGTATCAAGGGGGTGCGGGCGGCTTATTTGGCCGAAGAGAGCGAGCTGGACGCTACAGAGCGGATGCAGTTGCTCGCCGCCGCCAACCATTGCGAACGATTGATCTGGCTTTTCGGGGAGATGGGCCGGGACTACAGGGCGTTCGACCGCGAGTAAAACCGGCTTTTTTTAAGACGCGGATTAGCGTTTATCCTTCAATCGGGATCGTCACCGTGAAGGTGCTTCCCTTGCTGACCTCGCTCTCGACCGTGATATCCCCTCCGTGGGCATCGACGATCCTTTTGGCGATGGACAGCCCCAGGCCTGTGCTTTTCTCGCCGGCGGTGGGTTGATTGTCGAGTTTCTCGAAGACGCCAAAAAGCTTGTCCAAATCTTTTTGAGGAATTCCGGGTCCCTCATCGGTTATGGAAAACACCAGATCATCGTCCTTCTGCCGACAAGCCAGATGAACGGTCGTTCCTGGGTTGGAAAACTTGACGGCGTTGCCGAGCAGGTTGTCCGCGACCTGGCGCATGCGGTCCACATCGATCGGAACATCGGCAACCTCACCAAGGTCCGTCGTCACCGTGATGTTCTTGGTTTTGGCATTTATGGAAATCAAGTCCGCACGTTCGCGAAGAAGTGCAGACAGGTTCCCCGCTATTGTGTTGAGATCGAGCTTGCCGCTCTCGATGACGGAAATATCCAAAAGGTCGTTGACCAAAATTAACATTTGTTTGCTGACGGTATTGATGGATTCGACAAAGGTCCGCCGGGAGTCTTCATCCAGTTCCGGATTGCCCAGCAAATCGCTGAGGCCGTGAATGGCGGCGATGGGGTTCCTTAAGTCGTGAGCGGCGATCCCTAAGTGTTTGTCCTTCAGCGTGTTAAGTGCTTTAAGCCTTTCTTCGGCTTCGGCGGCATTTTCAAGATGAAACTCGCGGGCCTCCAGCTTCACCAGTATCAAGCCCATGGCCTCAGCCAGGCTCGCCACCTGGGGGGCAATGCCTTCGAGGCCTGGAAGTGCGTATAAGTCTTCCAGGGAAGAAAAATCACCGCAGGCAATTTTCTTGATGGTTTCAGCTAAAAGCGCTTCGCCACCATCTTCAGGGGCTTTATTGGAGGGCGACATTCGTAGTCCCCAGGCTAGCCCAGGTTCGATTTTATCTTTTCGAGTTGCTCTTGAAGGGTGGCTTTAATCTTATCCGGGGAATTATGCTTGGGCAGGTAATATTCCACTCCCGCAATCATGCTGTCTTTAATGACTGTGGGATCTGTCTCGCTCGTTAACATGATGATATGAGCGTCGGGATCATCGGCGAGAATGAATTTCAACGCCTCGACCCCATTCATCACCGGCATCTTGAGATCCAACAGAGTCAAGTCGGGACGCTCCTTCTTAAACAACTCGAGACCGTCCTGACCATTTTCAGCTTCTCCAGCGATTTCGCATCCAAGCGAGGTCAAGAGCCCTTTAAGCCAGGTTCTGATCGCCAGCTCATCATCTATTACGAGAACGCGCAATTTGATTTCATCGTCCATGGATTCCCCCCCAACGGTATTGCTATTGCAGGATACCGTTTCGCCGCTTGCGGTGTCCATATTTTACCACCCTATGACGCCGAGAGGGATCAATGTGAGAAAAACAAGCTAAAAAGACGTATTAGGAAATGAACGGACTTGCTTAGCCAATTTTCAAAGCCTCCGCCTCTAGTCCATATGTCTGCTTTTGGCTATTAGCGGACATTCGACCACACCCTGAAATATGTCCGCTTTACCCCCGAAAGCGGACATTCGGAGGGTAGTCGCTAAATGTCTGCTAATGACCCAAAGCGGACATTGGGGACCGTACGACAGGTTAAGCGCTTTTACACCGCCCCCTGCTGTCACGCCCAGGAGCCCCGGATCCGGTTTTTAGGTCCGGGGCCGGGTCTTCAGGAAACTTCGGAAATCCCCTGTGACATAACGCTTCTCGCGCACGTACTGAAACATGGCAAGGAAATGGAAGGGCCGAAAATAGCCGGGTATTCTGGCGACCTCGGCTTTATGGCCTACCTTGCCCGCCATTTCCCGGACGGTTTCCGGAAAGAACTGGATAGTCGGCGTGAAACGGACGGCACTTCGCTTGGCCAATTGGCCTTCCGAGAGCGCCGCGCCGTCGAAATCCACCGTTTCGCGCGCACCCCGGATATCCAATTGCACGATGTCGAAATTGGCCTCCACGTACTCGCGAATTTGGGGGATCGCGAAGTTGACCAAGTGCATCTCCCGGCAATAAGGACAACCTTCCAGCTCCCACAACAACGCAAAACGCTTGCCCCGGTCGGTGGCTTCCGCCAGATCGTCGGCGAAATCCAAGAAACTGTCCAGGAACCAGGACTGAGTAAAGGAGCCGAATGGACTGTCGGGTCTGGCGACAGGCGCGTACTTTTCGGCGGGGGCAAGGACGGGAGCGGTAGCCCCCGCCCCGGCAGCGGGAACCGTAGCGCCAAGAAGACCACTAATAGCCAACTTTGAGAAAGTCCTTCGTGAAATGCGCATGGGCCTGTGCCTCCGCCTTTACCCTCAATTACTTTGTAGTCTATCATATACATAAGTTTGAATATGTCTTGTGGTTTCACGGCCATGGCTAATCAACGAGGAAATGCGCGATGACGACGGTTCACCGGTATAGGCCACGCGGCATCCTGAAAACCCTGGCGGCGGCGTTGACGTCGCTGTTGTTGATAACCGGCCTGGCCGGGGCCGAGGCAGGCGATGCCCGGGATTTCCATAAAGCCGTCGCCGACGCTTACGGTCACTACAAGGAGGCGATTTTCTACGTGCGCCGGGGAAGCGTCTCAGTCGCCGCCTTCGAGATCGAAGCCCTGATCGACAAGTGGAGGATTGTGGTGGACAGATTCGCTGACAATCGGCCCGACGCTTATGGCGCAGAACCAATGTGGCGAAAGACCCTGAAGGAGATCGACAAGCGGGCCCGGGACGGGCTCGCCGCCGCTGCCAGGAACGACGCCAAAGCGACCCGGAAATACCTGGAGCCGATCCGCGAAGTGCTTTTTTTGCTCAGGCGGCGCAATAACGTGGTTGTTTTCTCGGATTACGTGGACGAGACGAACGTCGCTTTCCGCGCGCTCTTTCGTTTTCGCCACAGCCCTCCGGACTTCACCGACGAAAACCAAGTAAACCGCCTGCGAAAGGCGCTTGCGGAAACCATCCGACGCTACCAGAAGTGCCGCGATGCGGCGCCGGAGGCCATTGCCGGGGAGGAGCAATTCAAACGGCTGATCACGGACGGCCTATTCTACCTGAACCGCATGTGGGCAGCCATCGACGAAAAGAACCAGCTCAGCATCGTTAACATCCTGCGCCGGGTGGTGTCGTCCGACAAAATCCTGTGGATGCGTTTCGGTTGAACTAGAGCGTACCATGATTAAATTGAATCATTCTGATGGCCTTTG
>JAZFSL010000127.1:0-2236 GCA_036446135.1 Rhodospirillales bacterium
GGTGATCCGGTGCAGGATCGACAGCATCGATGTGATCTGCGGGCGGTATACCTGAAGATGCGGAGAAAGCGGTCGGGATTCGGATGACATGGCTGGACCTTTTGTAAAGACTGGCAAGCGTCTTGTCTGGTGCCGACACACTTTCAAATTGGTAAACACCCGTTTCAGTGAAGTCAACGTCGGTGGATGGATAAGCCTCCCTCGCCGTCGCCATTTACCGAGCCGATCAATGGTGTATGCAGCCAACAATCTAAGCCATTGGATTCGCTCTGTGTCTATTTTTTGTGTGAGTAGCTGTGTGGATAACTTGTGGGCCGATTGTGAAGAACACAGACAGTTATGCACAGAATACTGATTTTTTTGCGGTGTTTTTAATTGAAAAGATCTTTCGATATTTTCATCATCATGGCTGCACGAGAAAGCGTCGTTGCAACGATTTTCCGGATCGTGATCCGTGACCTTCTGGGTTTTCGGTCAGGCTAAGGAGAAGAGTTGATCTGGGGGGATGTTGGAGGCTTTGGCCTTTGAGTGTGCCCCCGGGAGGTTGAAGGAAAAGTACCCGGCGGTCCGCCGTCGTTGCATGACCCGATACCAGCACAAAGTCTCGTTGAGCGCGAGGCGGGCCTTTCGCGGGATGGGAACTCTCCCTGGTGGGGGTTTTCCAGAACGGTGAAACGGTTCGTTAGCGTGAGGGGCTTTTGTTTCCGACGGCTCAAGGGTGGGCGATGCCGGCAACGGTGTCTAACGGAATTGGGCCACGGCCACCGCCACCGAGGGCTAATCTCTGCCCAGGGTGCGTCCATGGAGGGGGTGGAGCGTTGTACGGAAACGGTTTTTTTGTGTTTGGAGCCTGGCCGGCTCCTAGAGGTGTCAGGAGCGTTGTTTCGGCGGCGCGTTACGGAGGTTTCCCAGGACCTACGTACCTGACGCCTCTTTCTTTACCAGAACACTTTTTAGCTGACGACTATATTTCGCATTGAAGGACTCATGCGGGGCAATACTGTGCCCTTGCAAGCATTCGCCGAGGACTCGACCCACCAAACTATTGTCGGGGGCTATTCTCCTGATTGATTCAAGTCGGCTTGCATTTCAATAATGGCATCGTTCATCGCCACCAGCCGTTCCGCATTCAACACATGCAGGTTTTCGATCAGGTGCCCCTCGACAACGACGACACCCTTTCCTTGCTTCGTCGCTTCGGCGTGTTCCTTGATGATCTTCTTCGACCATTCGACCTCTTGCGGGGAAGGTTGGAAGGCTTTGTTGGCGACGTCGATGGTCTTGGGGTGGATCAGGGTTTTGCCGTCAAATCCCATTTCGGCGCCCTGCTTGCAGGAAAATTCCAGGCCGCCATCGTCGTCCAGGTTCAGATAGACGCCGTCCAGAATGGCGATCCCTGACGCCCGTGCCGCCAGCACGCACAGCCCCAAAGACGTCACGAACGGCAGGCGGTCCAGGGTGTGCAGACAATGCAGGTCCTTGGCCAGGTCCGATGTGCCCATGACCAGCGCGCCGATGCGGGAGCTGGCGGCGGCGATTTCTTCTGCGTGCAACATCCCTAAGGGCGTTTCCATCATGCACCAGATGGCCAATTCATCCGGCGCGCCAGAGGTGGCGAGGATTTCTTCCGCCTGGTGTACGGTGCTGGCGCTTTCGACCTTCGGCAGCAACACCGCATCGGCGCCCATGGTGGCGGCAGCGACCAGGTCATCGTGCCCCCATGACGTGTCAATGGCGTTAACGCGCACGATCAGTTCGCGTTTGCCGTAGCCGCCTTTGGCAATGGCGTCGCGGATTTGCCCGCGAGCGGTGATCTTGGCGTCTGGCGTGACGGCGTCTTCCAGATCGAAAATCAGGCCATCGGCGGCAAGACTGCGTCCTTTTTCAAGGGCCCGGGGGTTGGAGCCCGGCATGTACAGGACGGAGCGCCGCGGCCGTGCAGTTTTGATCATCGCCAAAATTCTCCCACTATCCCAAAAATCGGGTTTGCACTGTTCATTTTTTGATTTTTGAGGGTCTTTCTTGTTCTTGGTCCGAAGTATAGCCGCAAGCCTTGCCATGACAAGACCGCCTCACTCCCGGGTGCCCGCGATGCCGCGGTGATCGAACACCTTTGGCGCTTCATCCGCACGGCTGAGTATTTCGGCCCCGACGAGGCGGTAGATTAAGGCCGGTTGTCAGGCCGCCTTTACCATGTGCGATTTGATCAGTTCTTCGGCGATTTGCACCGTATTCA
>JAZFSL010000128.1:0-2503 GCA_036446135.1 Rhodospirillales bacterium
GTAGGTTCGTTCCTTGTGCAGTGGACGGCCACCATTACAAATACCGAGATGCGCAAAAGGGGGTTGCCGTTGCAGAAGGACCAGGGTCCGCTCTTGGCTATTAACGGACATTTACCCACACCCTGAATTATGTCTGCTTTACCCCCTAAAGCGGACATCTTTAGGACAGTCGCAAAGAGTCCGCTAATGACCCAGAACGGACATTCGCTGTTTCGTCTTATCTGGCAGGCTAGTGCTGAAATGGTGAAGTTTTGTACTGGCTTGGTGCCCAGAAATCCCTGCTAATGGATAATAAAGGCTGCGTCGGCTAAACTCACCTCGGACTTGCTCACCATTGCGGGGATGGCCATGGGGGAAGACAGTGTCACGCGCAAGTTAGCGGCGGTCATCTACGCCGACGTCGCCGGATATAGCCGGCTGACCGGCGCCGACGAAGAAGCCACGCACCGCGCCCTCAGCGCCGCCCTGGATGCCATCACCATTATTATCGAAGGCCATGGTGGGCGGGTGCTTCATTACGCCGGGGACGCCATCTTGGCTGAGTTTGCCAGCGTCGTCGTTTCCCTAACCGCCGCCATTGATATCCAACGGGACCTCGCCGCCAGAAATCACGGACTCGCCGAAGACCGCCGGCTCCTGTTCCGCATCGGTGTTAACCTCGGCGACGTGATCGTAGATCGGGACGAGCTCTATGGCGACGGGGTCAACGTAGCGGCGCGCCTGGAAAGCCTCGCCGATCCGGGCGGCATTTGCATCTCCCGCAAAGTGCTCCACGAGGTTCGCGACAAGTTGGAGGTGGGTTTCGAGTTCCTCGGAGAGCAGGCGGTCAAGAACATCGAAAATCCGATCCCGGTCTACCGTGTGCTGATGGACCCGGAGGCAGCGGGCAAGGTCGTCGGCGAGGCGCATTCCGGTTCCCGGCAAAAATCATCCACCGCTGTTGCGGCCGTGGTGGCGGTAGTTGTGTTGGCCGTCGTTGCCGGTTCTATTTCCTGGTGGCAGCCATGGAAATCGCCACCCCCACCTGCGCCAAAACACGCGGAAAGCGCGCCCCTGTCTGACAAGCTGTCAATCGTGGTGCTTCCGTTCTCCAACATGAGCGGCGAGAAAGAGCAGGAATACTTTTCCGACGGCATGACCGAGGATCTGATCACGGACCTTTCAAAACTATCGGGACTTTTGGTGATCGCCCGCAATACGTCATTCACCTACAAGGGACGGGCTGTAAACGTCCCCGCGGTGGCCAAAGAACTGGGCGTGCGATATGTTTTGGAAGGCAGTGTGCGGGCGTCCGGCGGCCGGGTGCGCATCAACGCTCAATTGATTGATTCTCAAACGGGCGGACATCTTTGGGCGGAACGGTTTGACAGGGAACTGGGAGACATCTTCTCCCTTCAGGACGACGTTACCGCGAAAATAGTCTCCGCCCTGGCTGTCAATATCACCCAAGGGGAAAAAAAACTCCTCGGAAGGACCGACCAGGACACGACGCCGGAAACATATGATGTGTTTCTGCGTGGCCGGGAAGCGCTGCGCCGCTTTACTCCGGAAGGAGTTGAAGCCTCAAGAGACTATTTCCGGAAAGCCATCGCCATGGACCCCGGTTACGCCCGGGCATATGCGGCCTTGGGCTTTTCTTATAGCGTGGGTGCCCTGTTCTTTCGTTCAGACGACTCGAATGAGTTGATTGAGAAGTCACTCAAGAATGCTCGAAAGGCAATCAAGCTGGACGATACCCTGCCCCAGGGGCATTTTTCGATGGCGGTCGCTTATCTCAGGCAAGGACACCATAGGGAGGCGATTTCTTCGGCGCGGCAGGCTGTCAAGCACGACCCCAACTACGCCGATGGCTATGGCCAGATTGCAAACGTCCTTGCGTTCGCTGGGGAGGGAGCTGAAGCGAAGCGCGTGATACAAAAGGCCATGGCCCTCAATCCCCGTTATTCGGGGGCTTACATCGAAGTTCTTAGCCGGGCACACTTCGTCATGGGTGAGTATGATGCTGCGATCAAACTCCTTCAGGAATGTGTTTCCCGCGATCCGAGCTACTTACTCTGCAGGATGTTGCTGGTATCCACATACGGGCTAACCGGAAAAATCGAGGAAGCCGAGTGGGAGGTGGAGGAAGTACGCAATCTCTCACCCAATTTTTCCTCGCGGTGGAAAGATATGGCATTTCAGTTTCTGAAGGCCGAGGACAAACAGCGGTTTGTATCGGGTTTGCGCAAAGCGGGATTGTCAGAGGACTGAGGGCAGGACTCTATTATCCGCTTTTAGTGCTGTGGAGCACTTTCAAAATTTGCATCGTAATGTGCTATACCGCGATTGCAGTGGTCTGACAGCGGATGCTTTATCCTTGTTGCTAATGTCCGCTTATGGCTATTAGCGGACATTCAGCCACACCCTGAATTATGTCCGCTTTACCCCCGAAAGCGGACATTCGGGCGGCTCAGGTTAGCAAATGGTTAGCAAAAATGACGGGTTGGTCTTTTGTTCTAAAAGA
>JAZFSL010000129.1:0-6177 GCA_036446135.1 Rhodospirillales bacterium
TCGCCAATGGGGAACAAGCCCATTTCCAGCCCCTGTACGAATAACGCCAAACCAAACGCCACGCAGACCAGTCCGACAAGGACATTGCTGACATCGGGAAACGGCTGTTGCAGGACGATGGTTTGGAAAAACGCAATGACGAGAATGATCGGGGCGAGGTCTCGAGCCGCGCTGCCGATAATTTTCAGAAATCCGGCAACCGATTTATTCATCGGTGGACCCGTCTGGCAGGCATGCCATGCGTTCCCACCGGCGCCAGAAGCCTCCTGCAATCTTCCAGGAAAGTGGCGTAGCGCTGACTGCCCACTTGGCCGCCATGCTTGGATACCGTATCACGGCCGATTTTTTCCCAGTCCGAAAACCCGCGTTCGTCGGTAGAATCCTTCGGCCCGGATTTACCAAATATGGAATGGATATGACCTTTGCGGAGCTTGATCGCGTCGGATTCTTTTTGCGATTGTGCCGAAAGGTAACCAAAGCAGAAAGCCGGATTCTCAACCAACCCGTCAGCGACGGCGGGTGTGATGGAAAAAATTAATAACGCAACAAACTTGAACCATTTCATCAAAAAATGGCCCCCTCAATCCCCGAATGCGATGCCTTCGCGGCGTTTATCGGCGCCGCCTTCTAGACCATCTTTGGTGACAGTAATTCCGTTCAGGCCGCTTGGGAAGGAAAACAGTTTTACCTGATGGCCGAGCAGTTCCAGGTCGGGTTTGAGCTTGGCCAGCGGGGTATTTTTCTCGATCTCAAGGCCCTTGTTGCGGCTCAGGAAGTTGGGGAAATTGACCGCATCCTGAACATTCATTTTCCAGTCGAGCACCGCGATAATCGCCTTGGCGACGTAGCCGATGATGCGCGACCCACCGGGCGAGCCGATGGAAAGCACGACCTTGCCATTGGCATCAAACACCAATATTGGCGC
The DNA here is from genome assembly GCA_036446135.1 of Rhodospirillales bacterium. GTDB lineage: Bacteria > Pseudomonadota > Alphaproteobacteria > Rhodospirillales > Casp-alpha2 > Casp-alpha2. The sequence continues at coordinate 926 of JAZFSL010000129.1, forward strand.
CATCGAGGAACGCGGCCGTTTGCCCGGCGCTGCCCGGTTGATGACCGGCGCGCCGCTGCGGTTGGGGGTGAAGGAAAAATCCGTCAACTGGTTGTTGAGGATGAACCCCGCCGCCATCAGCCGCGAGCCGAAGGTCCAGGCGTTGGACGCGGTCATGGCGACCGCGTTGCCGTCCTTGTCGATGACGCTTAAATGAGTCGTCGAAAAGCCTTCGCCGGCATCGTCGGAGAGTTTGTTCAGGCTGGTGCTGGATGCAGGCAGGCCGGGCTGTCTTTTGCCGCCGGCCTTTTTCAGGGAAATTTCGGATGCCCGCAAAGACAGATATTTCGGGTACAGCAATCCCGCCGACGGCACCGGCACAAAATCCGGATCGGCGATATAGACGTTGCGGTCGGCAAAGGCGATCGCGCCGGCTTCACCGATAAGATGAATGGCTTGCACGGAACCAGGCTTCAGTTTGGCCATGTCAAATTTCTGCAGGATTCCCATAATTTGCAGCGTCGTGATGCCGCCCGACGACGGCGGCCCCATGCCGCAAATCAGCCACTGGCGATAGGATATGCACACGGGGGGGCGTTTTTTGGCTCTGTACGTGGCAAAATCACTGGCGATCATGCGCACCGGGTTTTTGGGCGACGAGCCGACCGCTTTGGCGATGGCCTTGGCAATTGGTCCATTATAAAAGGCGTCAGCACCCCTGTCGGCGACGGTTTTTAGGGTTTCTGCCAGTGCCGGGTTCTTGAGGATGGTCCCGGCCTTTTTAGGCTTTCCGTTGGCATCAAAAAAGTAGGCCTTTGTGACCGGGCTGATGGTCAAATCCTTGGCCGTTCTCATCAGAAAGGCCAATCGCTTGGAAATGGCGAAGCCGTCTTCGGCCAGCTTGATGGCGGGTTGGAACAACTCGGCCCAGAGAAGCTTGCCGTGGTCCTTGTGAGCGCGTTCCAGCATCCTGAGCAATCCGGGCACGCCGACGCCGAGGCCACCGGTGCCGGCCTCGCGGCGTCCTCTGGGCTTGCCGGTACCGTCCAGGAACATATACGCGCTGGCCGACTTGGGTGCCGTTTCACGGCCGTCATAGGCGTCAATAGCGCCGGACTTGGCGCCGTAGTGCATCAGAAACGCGCCGCCGCCGATGCCGGACGATTGCGGTTCGACCAAACTCAATACCATTTCCGCAGCAATCACCGCATCCAGCGCCGAACCGCCCTTGCGCAGGATGTCCCGCCCGGCCTCGGCGGCCAGCGGATGGCCGGCGACGATCATGTGTTTGGACGCTTTGGCGGGAATGGCCGGGGCGGCTTTTTCGAGCTTTTTTTCGACCGGCGTGGTCGTGCCAAGCCCAGCGCCGTCCTTTTCGTGTTCGCAGGCGGCCAGCACCAACATACTAGCCAAGATGGTATGAAAGGCCTTGTTCCTGCTTCTAGCCATTACTTGAAGTGCTCCGGAAGGGCCTGGGCCAAATAATTCCCGATGCGCTCCCTGATCGACTCATTCATGTCGGCTTTCTTGAATTCGAGCCCGGTGACGGTTTCATAAAGACGGACATATTTGCCGGAAAACTCCATCAGGGTGTCGGCGGGAATTTCCGGGATCGGGTCGTTATAGGGATCGCATTTATCGGCAATCCAAAGCCGCAGGAATTCCTTGTCCAGGCTTTCCGGTTCTTGGCCGGCATTCATTCGCTCATTATAGGAGTCGACTTTCCAGTAGCGCGACGAATCCGGCGTGTGGATTTCATCGGCCAGCGTAATGCGGCCGTTTTCATCGACCCCGAATTCGTATTTCGTATCGACCAGGATAAGCCCGTTTTCAGCCGCGATTTCCCGGCCGCGGGCGAAAACCGCGAGGCTGAGACGCGCCAGTTCATCCCATTGGGCTTGAGTCAACAAGCCCTGTTCGACAATTTCAACCGCCGTAATCGGGGCATCGTGCTCACCCTGGGCGGCTTTGGTCGTCGGCGTCAGGATGGTTTCCGGTAATTTCTGGTTTTTCAGCAGCCCTTCCGGGAATGGGTGGCCGTACAACAGGCGTTCGCCGCGCTGGTACATGGGCCAGATGCTGGTTTCCGTCGATCCGGTCATATAATCGCGGACCACCATTTCCACCGGCAGCATATCAAGCCGTTGCGCGATGACGACGTTGGGGTCGGGCGCTTCGATAATGTGGTTGGGGCAGATATCCTTGGTCGCATCAAACCAAAACATCGCCGTCTGGTTCAGTACCTGGCCTTTATAGGGCACCGCCGTCAGCACGTGGTCGAAGGCCGATTGCCGGTCCGTGGCGATCATAATCCTGCGCCCGTCGGGCAAATTGTAGGATTCCCGGACCTTGCCGGTCTGGTGGCCGGGCAGTTCGGGAAAGGTCGCGTCGGTAAGGCAGTTATCGATAAGGGTTTGCGTTTCGGTATCAATGTTTGTCACGGGATTAATCTTATTTTAGTTGAACGGAGGGCAATTATAGTACGCGCCCCCGCCAAGAACAGCCCCATAAAGAATGCAAAACAGACGTGATCTTGGCGGCTGATCTGCTATCCTCGCGGTTGTCCCCAGGAGGTGTCCGTGAGCGACGAGCAAGCCGAAACCCAGCGCATATCCGTTTCCCATATCCAGGCACAGAAAGGGGGCAAGCCCCTTGTCTGCCTGACTGCCTATTCCAAACCCATGGCGCAGTGGCTGGACCCGTATGTCGATCTGCTGCTGGTCGGTGACAGCTTGGCGATGGTCATCTACGGCATGGAAACCACCCGCGGCGTCACCCTGGACGCCATGATCAACCACGGCACCGCCGTCATGCGCGGCTCAAAACGGGCCTGCATTATCGTCGATCTGCCGCATGGCACCTATGAGCAAAGCCCCGAGCAGGCTTTGGCGTCAGCGTCCCAGGTCATGAAAGAAGCCGGGGTTCAGGGGGTCAAACTGGAAGGCGGCACCGACATGGCCGCCACCATCCGCCTGCTGGTTAACAAGGGGATTCCGGTGCTCGGCCATATCGGCCTGTTGCCGCAGAAGGCCGAAAGCCGGGGCGGCTTCAAGATACAAGGCAAGGACGATGAAGGCTGGAAACGCGTCATGGACGACGCCAAGGCCGTTGCCGAGGCTGGCGCCTTCGCCCTGGTCATCGAAGGCACGATTGAGGCCTTGGCCCGAGAAATTACCGACATCGTCGCCGTGCCGACCATCGGCATCGGCGCATCGCCGGCCTGCGACGGGCAGATATTGGTGACTGACGACGCCTTGGGCCTATTTTCCGACTTCAAGCCCAAATTCGTCAAACGCTATGCGGAACTGGGCCAGGAAGTGGAACTGGCGGTAAAAACCTACGCCGACGATGTAAAGGCCAGGGCTTTTCCCGGGCTGGAACACTGCTTCGGAGTCCCCAAAGATAAAGACTAACGGGGTTTTTTCTCGATGATACAGACCGTAAAAACAATTCCCGAACTGCGTGAATGTCTGGGCGTTTGGCGCGTTCAGGGCGACAGCATCGGCCTGGTGCCGACCATGGGGGCGCTGCACGACGGGCATCTGTCGCTGGTGCGATTGTCCAAGCAAAAAACCGCCCGCACGGTGGCGACGCTGTTCGTTAACCCGGCCCAGTTCGGTCCCAACGAAGACCTCAACCAATACCCGCGCGACATCGCCCAGGACACGGCAAAGCTCGAAGCCGAGGGTTGCGATCTTTTGTTTCTGCCGGACGTAGGCGAAATTTATCCCCCCGGTTATGTCACCAAGATCAGCGTCGAGGGTATCTGCGATATTTTGGAAGGTGAATTCCGCCCCGGTTTTTTCACCGGCGTGGCGACGGTGGTGACGAAGCTGTTATTGCAGGCGTTGCCCGATATCGCCGTGTTCGGAGACAAGGATTATCAACAGTTGCAGGTTATCAAGCGCCTGGTCCGGGACCTGGATATTCCGGTGGCCATTGAAGCTGCGCCGACGGTGCGCGAGACGGACGGGCTGGCGATGGCGTCACGGAATGCCTATCTCACGCCCAAGGAGCGCGATATTGCCCCGGTGCTGTTCAGCACCCTGTCTCAGGTCGCTGAAAATATTGGTCGGGGGGGGGGCGACGTATCGGCAACGGAACAGGCAAAATGGGGCCGCGAGCAACTGCAACGGGCCGGGTTCGGGAAAGTCGATTACTTGACCGTGCGCAATGCGGAAACGCTGGAAGAAGTCGATAATGCTTCCAGTCCCGCTCGTGTGCTGGTCGCCGCCTGGCTCGGCAAGGCGCGGCTGATCGATAATGTGGCTGTTTAAAAACGAGGAGGTTGGGTTATGGCTATAGACGATCTCAATGTGGAAGTTTCCTATTTGATGGAACAGATGGAAGGCGAGCCCGGCGACAGCCACGAAATTTTTTTCCGCCTCAAGCAAATTTTGGATACTTTTCGCGCCGAAGGCATGCCATTGCCGGAAAATCTGGCGCGCCTGGAAAAAGAACTGGACGAGCGGTTTGAATCCGACGCCAAGGCGTAAAGCTTAAATAAAAACCGGCGCCTCTGATAAAGCGCCGGCGATTATAGCTGAATTAAAAAAACCTGCTTAACGAAGGTAGACGTGAACCTCGTTGGTTTTGGCGTTGTTCATCGTCTTGGCCGAGACCGCGACACGTGCCGGGGGCAGACCCATATCGATGAGGGTGCGCAGCACTTCTTCGGCGTGGCGGCGTGATTTGTTGGAATTGAGCGCCACACGCGCCTTGCCGCCGGATGCCGGGGCAACAGCGACGAGATCAAAGACGGCGGAAGGCCGGCGTTCAAGCACCCGGCTGACAGCGTGATACAGCGCCTGTTGATAAGGCACCTTGGCGCGGTCGAAGCGGATCACCACCAGGGCGCGCTTGCCGGTCGTATCCATGGGCCGGGCGGCGATGTTACCGTTCTGCCCGCTGGTCGCTGATACCAACGCCTTGTTGACGAGGCTACTGCCGAAAATTTCGCCGGTGCGGATGGCGGCGGATACCACGTTAAGGTTCGAGCGTTCCGTGGCCACGTAGTTGGTCTGGCGGCGAACGTCGTCGGAGACTTCTTTTAACAAGCGGTCGATCAGAACGTCGGTGCGGTGAACCTCGTCTTCCAGAATCGCCAGTTGCCGGTGGTCTTCATCAACGGCGCCGGAAACGGCGAAGGACGCCTTGGTTGATTCCGACAGGAAGGACGACATCGTAGAATTATTGCTGATTCGGGCGGCGAGCGCGTTCATTTCGGTAATGTCGGCGGCGATGCGGTCTAGGTCTGCCTGGGAGCTGTTGAA
>JAZFSL010000130.1:0-3220 GCA_036446135.1 Rhodospirillales bacterium
ATGCGGTTTCTGGTTTGTGACCTGCTCATGGACAAATGACCGGGCCCCGTGGGGACATGCCATCATGCAGTACCGGCAGCCGATACAGGTGTGCTTGTCGACCAAGACAATGCCATCGGCGCGTTTGAACGACGCACCCGTCGGGCAAACATCGACACAGGGCGGCTCGGCGCAATGCTGGCACATATACGGCAGCGACTTGGTGGCGCCGGTGTTTTTGTCCTTCAGCGTCACCTTGCGGATCCATTGGGAATTGGTTTCGGCGCGGCCTTTTCCCTGCCAACCGTTTTCAGCCTTGCACGCCGAGACGCAAAGCTCACAGCCATCCGGGCACTTGGTAACATCAATCAAAATGCCCCAGCGAATTTTCGATGATGCGGCGACGCCGGCCGGGCGGGCCTCGGCGGAACCGGACACCATCAACGATACGCCCGGGGCCAGGGACAGGGTCGTAAAGGCGGCAGCGCCGGCAAGAAGACGGCGGCGGTTGGGGTCAATGGGGGCCTCGGAAATTTCCGGGCAATATTTATCGAATTTGGACATTGCACGCGCTCCCTTGCTTTATCGGGTCGAGGGCGGCGAACAACGTCTTTTTCTTCCAGCTTCTTCCATCAGATGTTTTTTTGTTCATGGTCGGATGACCTGTAGGCAGTGCGCCCGACGACTTTACTTTTTCGGGCTTGTTGTTGTGGCACTGGAAGCAGTCGATATTGACGGCGGCAAATTTATGACATTCGCCGCAAAACGGTTGCACCGTGCGTTCGCCACCGGCCATCTTATCCGGCACGGCATGGCATTCGATGCATTGGCGCAGGCTGTATTTTTTACCGCGAATTCCCTCTTTCACGGTTTTGCCGCGCTGATGCAGCAGAAAGTTCATATGCTCGCGGCGCATGACGTCTGCGGGTTCAACACATTTATCGCCTTTGTAGGCTTTCGCCGGGTTTGGTCCCAAAGCGCCCGTTTCCGCAGCCCCGGCAGTCACCGGCGCCAGCAGGAGCACACCCGCCAGGAGCAAAAGTCCGCCGAAGTATTGCCTGAAAACCCGTATCACGTTTTTTATTCCCCTAATCCCATCTTGATATAGCCGGTCGGGCAGACATCCATGCAGATGTGGCACCCGACGCACTTGGTATAATCCGTATCGACATAACGTCCGACAGTGCGTTCGTTTTTCTTGACCCGGAAGATGGCATCTTGCGGGCAATAGATGACGCAGTTATCGCATTCGAAGCACATGCCACAGCTCATGCAGCGCGTGCCTTCGTGCTGGGCCTGCTCTTCGGTCAGCCCTTCGATGCGTTCTTCGAAGTTACCCAAGACGTCGTCGCCATGGATATGGTGTTCTTTCCGTTTGTCCCTGGCTTCGAACGGGAAGTGGCCGAGGAACAGCTCTGAATGCAAGACAATTTCACGGGACGAACGGTCTTCGTAATTGTGAATGGCGACATTTGCTTCCGACGTGCCGCTGATGGGGCCTTCGACGGTTTCGGGCGCCTTGTCGTGGCGGCGCAGTTCGTCCATCAGGCTGAAGTGGTGAACATCGACCTTGGGACGGTCTTTGAGTTCGCTACCGGCAAGGAAGCTGTCAATGGAATCAGCAGCGATGGAACCTTGCCCAATGGCCGTGGTCAGCAGGTGCGGGCGAATGATGTCGCCACCGGCAAAATGATTTTCCCGGTCTTTGACCTGATAGACCTGATCGGCGTCGATGAAACCATTGCCGTTGTCCATGTCTTCGATGCCGGTGAAGTCACCCATCTGGCCAATGGCGGAAACGATAAGATCGCATTCAATTTCAAACTCGGTGCCTTCTTTGGCCACCGGCTTCATGCCGTCCATATCGCATTCGCACATTTTCAGCGCAATGGCGCGGCCATTGTCATCCTTGATGACCTCCAACGGCATGACGCTGCCCCTGAGATCGACTCCCTCGGTCTTGGCGTCTTCTCGTTCGCGCTCCGCTGCCGTCATTTGCTCGATCGGGAACAACGACGTCAGCACGGCTTCGACCCCGTCGCGCTGCATGGAGCCAACAACATCCTGCGCCGTGTGGCCATGAACGACGTGTTCGGGCAGGGGGATATCTTTGGTATGGGAAATGTGGCCGAGACGTCGGGCCACTGAGGCAACGTCGATAGACGTATCACCGCCGCCGATAACGACGACCCGTTTGCTAACGGCTTTCAGAAGGCCCTTGTTGAAGACCTCCAGAAAATCGACGCCGGTGATGCAGTTTTCCGCATCGAAACCGGGGATCGGCAAGGGCCGGCCGTTCTGTGCACCGATGGCCCAGAATACAGCGTCGAAGTCTTTTTCAAGATTTTCCATGCTGACGTCTTTGCCGACGGTGGTCTCAAGTTTGACCTCGACACCAAGATCGATGATGCGGTTTATTTCGTTGTCCAGCATGTCGCGCGGCGTCCGGTAACCGGGAATGCCGAAACGCATCATGCCGCCAAGATAGTCGTGGGATTCAAAAATGCTAACACCGTGGCCTTTTTTGCGCAGGCTGTAGGCGGCGGTCAGGCCGGCTGGTCCACCGCCGATGACGGCGACCTTTTTACCGGTGTCTTCGCCAGCCTGGGCCAGGGGGATGTTATTTTCAATGGCCCAGTCACCGACGTATTGTTCGACCGCATTAATGCCGACGAAATCATCAACCTCAACACGGTTGCAGCCGGTTTCGCACGGCGCTGGGCAAACCCGGCCCATGACGGACGGAAACGGATTAGCCTGGACCATGCGCTGGAAGGCGTATTCCTGCCACGCCATGTCTTCGACGGGGGGTTTTTCCATGCCACGCGCAATCGCCAGCCAGCCACGGATATCATGGCCGGACGGGCAACTGCCCTGGCACGGCGGCGCTTTATGGACATAGGTCGGGCACTGGTGTGATTCACCGGATACGATAACCTTGTCTTCCCAATCGGGCGGCGTGTTGTCTCCGTCTTCGAAACGCCTGAATGTGAGAGCTTCTTTATCCATGATAATTACCCCCGAAATTATTCTTTGGTTCCAAGCTGAATGGCGTCGCTGACGATCTGATGGACGCTGACGATCATGTCCATGGGCAGGCCGTAAAAAGGCATCACCTTGGAGAACTGGCTTTTGCAAATCGCGCAAATCGCCGCCATGTGTGTTACGCCGTGTGTTTCCACGACTTCTTTTAGTGCTTCCATGCGGGGCAGGGCGCCTTTGACGCGCAGTTCCAGCAGAT
>JAZFSL010000131.1:0-15236 GCA_036446135.1 Rhodospirillales bacterium
GGCACGCCTTTTTATTGCTATTCGACGGCGACGCTGGAACGCCACTATCAGGTCTTCGCCGACGCGGTATCGGGCCTTGACGCGACGATTTGCTATGCGGTCAAGGCGAACAGCAATCTGGCGGTGATTACCACGCTGGCGCGACAGGGCGCGGCCGCCGATGTGGTCTCCGGCGGCGAGATGAAGCGCGCGTTGGTGGCCGGCGTTGCACCCGGTAAGATCGTTTTTTCCGGCGTCGGCAAAACCGAAGATGAAATGGCGGCCGCCCTTCGGGCCGGGGTGTTACAGATAAACGTCGAATCCCTGCCCGAGCTGGAACAGCTATCGCGGGTCGCTACGTCGTTGGGCATCGACGCCAACATTGCCATCCGCATCAATCCGGACGTCGATGCCCTGACGCATGAGAAAATCGCCACCGGCAAAAGCCAAAACAAGTTTGGTATCGCCTGGGATGCCGTTCCCGGCGCCTACGCCCTTGCAGCGGAACTGCCGGGGCTGAACGTCACCGGCATCGCCGTCCATATCGGCTCGCAAATTCTGACGCTGGATCCGTTCCGCCAGGCCTATGGCAAGGTCGCGGAACTGGTGCAAAGCCTTCGCGCCCAGGGTCATGACATCACTCATCTCGACCTCGGAGGCGGCCTCGGCATTCCCTATGAGGATGAAACGCCGCCTACGCCTAAAGAATACGGCGACATGGTTACCTCCATCGTCGGCGGGTTGGGGTGTCAGGTTTTCTTCGAGCCGGGGCGGCTGATCGCCGGCAACGCAGGCATTTTTGTCACCCGGGTGCTGATTGTTAAAGAAGCCACCGCGCGCACGTTTGCCATTGTCGACGGCGCCATGAATGATTTGGTGCGCCCGACGCTGTATAATGCGCATCACGCTATTGTCACCGTGACGGAACCGCCGAAAGGGGCGGCGCGTACAGAAATGGAAGTGGTCGGTCCGATTTGTGAAACCGGGGACACCTTCGGCGTCCCCCGGATGCTGCCGGAAATTTTACCGGGCGACCTTTTGTGTGTCAGAACCGCCGGCGCTTATGGCGCGGTGATGGCGTCGACCTACAATACCCGGCCCCTGGTGCCCGAGGTGATGGTCAGTGGCGATGACTATGCAGTTGTTCGCCAGCGTGTTTCTGTTGATGATATGATGGCGCGCGAGGCAATACCCGACTGGTTAAAATAGGCAGCGTTAATGACAAGGCACCCTGAAACCTTGGAAAAAAAGTCCGGCGGCTGGCGGTGGCGGTACCTGTTGTTGCTGGAACTGGCACGCGCTGCAGTTTTCTGGGAAAGGTTGTGGCCCCGGTTGTGGCCGGCGGTCGCCGTGGCGGCGGTGTTTGTGTCGGTGGCGCTGTTGGATTTGTTGCCGATGCTGCCGTTCTGGCTGCACTCGCTGGTGTTAGTGGGTTTTGCCGTGCTGTTCGGGTATCGGGTCCGCGGCGCGGCGCAGAATTTTCCCGGCGTTGATGACGATGCCGCCGAGCACCGCCTCGAGCGGGACAGCGGCCTCGACCACCGGCCCTTGCGCGCCCTGCATGACCGCCAGGTGACGGGCCTGGAATCTGAAATCGCGCGTGGTTTGTGGCAAGCACATCTCCGGCGCATGGCGGATGCCGCCCGACAGCTTCGGGTACGCTGGCCGTCGCCGGGGCTGGCGCGGCTGGACCCGATGGCGCTTAGGGCCGTGGTCGGATTGTTTCTGGTTATCGGCGTCGTGGCGGCCGGTAGCCAGGCCTGGGGCCGGTTGGAACGCGCCCTGGTACCACGGCTCGACGGCGGCCCCCAGGGGATAATGGAATTCAGCCTGTGGATCACGCCACCGGCGTATACGGGCGCGGCGCCGATGTTCCTGGAACGGCCAAAAGAAAATAGCCTTATTGCGTCCCCCTCCGGCGTTCCGCCGTCTCCGCCTTTAGTCGCCGCCTTGACCGTGCCCGTCGGCTCGACCTTGTTGGCGCAGACCGGCGACAGCAGACAGGCGCCGGAGCTCGTCATCGGCGCCAATATCATTCAATTCGCCGACATCGGAAAATCCGATGACGGGAAAGGCGCTGGCACCAGTTTCCGGGTCGAGACGGTGATCGGGGATGAGGATATCGACGCCGATATCCTTGAAGTCCGGCTTGGCGGAAGAAAGCTGGCGGCATGGCCGATTACCGTTAGCGCCGATGCGCCGCCCGAAGTTGAATTCACCCGCGCCCCTTCACGCACCGGACGGGCGCAATTACGCATAGATTATGAGGTCCGCGACGATTACGGGCTGGCCGGGTTGCAGGTGGTGGCGCGCCGAGCCGACGGAATTCCGGTGCCCGGCGGCGAGGCCGCCATCCGCGCCGAACTGCCCTTGCCGGGGCTGGGTTCGAAAAAGGTCGAGGGTAATGCGCTCAAGGATTTCAGCGCCCACCCCTGGGCCGGTATGGCGGTGCTGATGACCCTGGAAACCCTGGATGGACGTGGTCAGGCCGGGATCAGCGATGCGATTAGCGTGGTCCTGCCGCAACGGGTGTTCAACCATCCCGTTGCTCGCGCATTGGCCGAGGTCCGCAAACAGTTGAACGATCCTAAGCCCGCCGTCATTGCCGAGGTGCTGGCGGTGCTGAACGGTATCGCCAGCCGGCCCAAGCATTTCTTTGATGACACCGTCGTCTTTCTCGCCCTCAGCGTCGCCCAAAGCCGCTTGATCCATGATGAAACGCCTGAAGGCGCCGGGGCGGTGCAGGTGTTGCTGTGGGAAACGGCGCTGCGCATCGAGGACGGGGAATTCGCCATCGCCGAGCGCGATCTGCGCAAGGCCCAGGAGCGGTTGATGAAATCGTTGAAGAACGGCGCGGATGCACGGGAAATGGAACGCCTGATGGATGAAATGAAAGAGGCGCTGGACAAATACCTGGCCGCCTTGGCCGAGCACCTGCAAAAACAAGGCCTGACACAACTGCCGGTCGATCCCAATGCCCGGGCTGTCGATAGTTCCGATCTGCAGCGCATGATCGAAGAAGCCCGTGATTTGGCGCGTACGGGATCGCTCGAGGCGGCGCGCAAAATGCTGTCCGATTTGAAGCGCATGCTGGACAGCATCCGCAACGGCCTGGAACGCGGTAAACCCCGTAAAGATGTGGCCCAGGCAAAACGCATGCTGGACAAGCTCAGGGATTTGACCCGTCGCCAGGGCAAGGAACTTGACCGGACTTTTCGCCGTCAACGCGACGCCGCCGGCGCCATGCGGGGGCGCTCTCAGAGCCAGGGGCAAAAAAACCGCAAAAAGGGCACCAGGGAAGGCCAAGGGGAGGGGGAAAGCAAGGCAGCCGGCAAGGGCGTTTCCGAACAGCAGGCATTGCGCCGGGAACTGGGCCGCCTGATGCGCCAGATGGGCGATATCCTCGGCAATATCCCACCTGACCTTGATAAGGCCGAACGCGCCATGAAGGGAGCTGTGCGGGGCCTGCAAAAAGGCGACCTGGAACAGGCTCAGTCGAACCAGACCGTGGCGCTCGAAAAATTGCGCCAGGGCCTGGAAGGCATGGCCGAACAAATGGCCCGGCGCCTGGGAAGCGGCGTCGGAATTTCGCGCGGTCGGGCGGCTGGCCGGCCGGGGGGCGGTATTGATCCCTTTGGTCGCCGTGCCGGTGGCGCGCTTGGCGGTAACGTCGATGACGGCGCCACCAAGGTGCCCGGCCGCATGGAACGACGCCAGGCGCACGAAATTCTGCGCGAGCTTCGCCGTCGCGCCGGTGAGCGCACCCGCCCGCTCGATGAACGCGACTACATCGAACGCCTGTTAAAACGCTTCTAACGCTCCCTTCTTGAAAGCAAATTCGTCGTCGCGGATGCAAGCATCCGCTCGGGATTTGCTCTTGCCTTATCCAGCTGTCGGGGGCGGCCCTTTCCATCGGATAACGGGGCTGGTGGCAGACGACAGACGGATCAGCCGCCAGGCCCGGTTGGTTATCTCCAGATGCGTTTTCGTCACATGCAGTCGCGCCCCGAACCACGATACCGGGCTCAGGGCTGGCGCAGTTCCCTTGCGGGAACGGGGCCGGGGCGGCGAAGTGCCGCCGGGTTTCCATGACATAGTTGGTTTTCCTTCTTCACCTACTGTTGCGAAGACGGTTCTTTGTGGCCGTTCTTCACTCAGAGACGAAGCAAGATACACGCCATACCCCGAAATGCCTTGAGAAGGCCTGCAAACAGTCAAATTGAGGATTAAAAGAGGCGGGTAATAATTGCCCTTCGGCGGGCCGGACGGCAGGATTTGCCGTTATTTTTTGGCTTCCGTGAAGGTGACGATGACCTTCCTGCCCAAGACCGACGGTTCGGGCAGTTTGGCGCTGAAGCCGACTTGGGTCCCTGCCTGTAGGCGATTTTTCAGGGGTGCTGTGTCGACGAACTGGACCTCGTCGCCATTGGCATCAAAAAGGGCGACCCGGATCATCGGCACCATACGGTCTTCTTCGGAAACATTGGAGATGGCGCCGCGAATAATCAGGACATCGACGCCTGCGTCAACATGACGCGAGGTTTTGACATCTTCGATCACCAGCCCGTCGCCCAACTCTGCGCCGTCAAGGCCGACCATGGCGTAAATATTCGCCGCACCGGGCCACAGGCCGATAATCATGGAGCGCCCGAAAAAGGCTCCGCCGCCAAGGGCAAGGAGCAGGACAAGTACGGCAATGCCGATGATCTTGCCCTTGCCCTTTTTTTCCAGGCCATCATCCAAGTCGTCATCGGCGGCCGTGAATACTCCCGGAATGGGTTTCGGCTCGGAGAGGTTTTCAAGCTCTGACAGATCGGGGGTTTCGTCTTTGTCACCGCCGCCGGAAAGCTCGCCAAAGGCTTCTGATTCCGTATCCTCGCCGAACATTTCGTCGAGTTTGTCCGGCGACAATGCATCATCGGCGGCGCCGGCGTTTTCACCGGCGTCTTCTTCTACTGCTTCGGCCTCAGCTTCCCCCTCGGCTTCCATGGTTGCCATTTCAGCATCGGCATCGGCTTCCGGTTCCGGCATCGGTTCGGGCTCGAAAGGCTGCTGCAGCGAGGCCTGCGGGGCGACAGGAGGCGGGGTGGCGTAAACGGTGGGAGGCGCGGCCTGCTGCGGCAGCTGTTGCCAACTGTTACCACAGTTTTCACAGCAGACGGTTTTGCCACCGCCAATAAGGACAGCGTCAACGGAATAGCGTGTTTGGCAGTTTTGACAGGTTATAATCATTGACGCCAGTATCCTGTAAGTCCCTGTCATTTATAGGCATTTGGTACATTTTACGCAACCGCCGCAAGACCGAGCCAAGCCCCTTGAAGGGCGCTGGACGGCGGGGCGGTACGCATGGCATTGTTGCGCCCTAAGTAGGAGTATCCAGTTGGATATCGACAAAAATAAACCTATCGTTCGTTTTGAAAATGTCGGTCTCCGGTACGGCCTAGGCCCGGAAGTGCTCCAAGATGTCACTTTTTCGCTGGCGCCGGGGTCTTTTCATTTCCTGGTCGGTGAAAGCGGCGCCGGCAAATCATCGCTGCTGAAGCTTATTTACCTGGCCCTGAAACCGAGTCGGGGGCTGATATCGCTGTTCGGCCGCGATATCGCGACGACGCCCCGGCGCGATCTTCCGGCCATGCGCCGGCGCATCGGTGTCGTCTTCCAGGAATTCCGGCTGCTCAACCATTTATCCGCCTTCGATAATGTGGCGCTGCCGTTGCGCGTTGCCGGGGCAAAAAAAAGTGATGTCCAGAAACATGTGGTCGAGCTGCTGAGTTGGGTCGGCCTGAAGGACCATCTGGACGCCCGCCCGCCAACATTGTCCGGCGGCCAACAACAACGGATATCGATTGCGCGTGCAGTCATTGCCCGGCCCCGGGTGCTGCTGGCCGACGAGCCGACCGGCAATATTGATGATCGCATGGGCTTGCGCCTGATGCACATGTTCGAGGAACTGAACAAGCTCGGCACCACCGTGGTCATCGCCACCCACAACAGCCGCTTGGTGGAACGGATGGGCCACCCCAAAATGCTTCTCGACGAAGGCTGGCTGGAAATCGTCGGTGGCCGGGCGTCTGAGGACTCCCGTGGGGAGTCCCCTGCTCCGGCCCATGTAAAAGAATTTTCTGAAACCGCTTTGGCCGATACCTTCTCCGATGGCGATGATAACGCGCCCGGCGCCCCGCCTGATTTTGAAAAACTGGTTTAGGATATTTGATGTTTACCCGTCGTTCCGATTTGCCCCTGGACAAAGACGCGCTCAGTTGGTTTCTGCCTTGGCTGATCGCTTTCATGGTTTTTCTGGCGGTGCTTGCCCTGGCCGGAATGCTGGTCCTGAATTCGACGGCCGAGCGTTGGGACCAGGGGGTCAGCGGCACCCTAACCATCCAGATTATTCCTGCGGCAACCCCGGAAGACGACAATGGCCGCCTGCAAAAGGTTCTCGCCATCCTCAACCGGACGCCGGAAATAGACCATTATGAAACGCTCAGTGACGACAAGCTGCTCCGCCTGTTAGAGCCCTGGTTGGGAGCGCAGTCGGGGACGCACGACTTGCCCCTGCCCCGCTTGATTGATGTCGAATTGAAAGCGGATTCGAAACTGGATGGGGAAACCTTGTCCTGGCGGCTGTCCGCCGAGGTCCCCGGCGCCAGCGTCGATGATCACAGGGTATGGCTGAGCCGGCTGGTTCGCTTGATACAAACCGTTCAAGGCCTGGCCAGTATGGTGCTGGTCTTTATCGCCTTTGCCACGGTCGGTACGGTGGTTTTCACCACTCGCATGGGACTTGCCATCCACCGCGGCGCTATCGAGGTCCTGCACCTGATCGGGGCGCAGGATTCCTATGTTGCCGGTCAATTTTCCAGCCGCGCGCTGATATTAGGCCTCAAGGGTGGCATCATTGGCCTGTTTCTGGCGGGGCCGACGCTTATTGCCATCGGCCATTTGGCACAGCAGATCGAAACCAGCCTTTTGCCGACGATCACTCTTGAGCCGACGCATTGGGCGGTGCTCGGCGCGTTGCCGCTGGTGGTCGCCCTGATCGCCATGATGACGGCGCGTCTGACGGTGTTGAAAACGCTTTCAAGGATGCTCTAGCCCGTGGTGATGATACGACCCATTCAACACGGTGGGAGAAACCGGATGGCCAAAAACATCCTGGTTGTGGCCGGGATCACGGCGATGGTCTGGATCATCGGGCTGATGAAGTTTGCAGGTCTTGTGCCGCCCTCCGTACAGGATACGTCGACAAAAACCGATGCCATCGTTGTGCTTACCGGCGGCAGTCGGCGCCTGGGCGAGGGGCTGGAATTATTATCTCAGGGTTTGGCCGAAAAGCTTTTTGTATCTGGCGTCTATCGGGGAATCGATGTGAAAAAACTGTTGCAGATTGTCAAACGCAGCCCCCCTGAACAGGAAAGCCGGATCAGCATCGGCAACGCCACCAACACCACCGGCAATGCCCTGGAAACGGCAGCCTGGATGGCAGATAAAAAAATACACTCTCTGCGCCTGGTGACGGCGGCTTACCACATGCCTCGCAGCCTGCTGGAATTTCGCTACGTCATGCCTGGCGCTAAGCTGTTACCCAATCCGGTGTTTCCGGAAAACGTCAAACAGGACCGCTGGTGGGCGTGGCCGGGAACCTCCGCCCTGATGATCAGCGAATACAATAAATACCTGTTTGCCCACGCCCGTCACTGGACTGAATTGATGGCCGGGGAAAAGCCATCGGGAAACCTAAAATGATCGCGTTCCGTTCAATCGTGTTCAATGTGTTTTTCTTTGCCTTTCACTTAGGCCTAGTGGTGGCGATGACGCTGTTGCTGGCGTTTCCGCGCCGGTGGGAGCAACGGCTGGTGCGCTTGTGGACCAATTTGCTGGGCAAGTTCCTGAAAATGATCGTCGGGCTGGATATCGAAATTCGTGGCCTGAATAATCTGCCCTCTGGCCCGGCCGTCATTGTCAGCAAGCATCAATCGGCCTGGGATACCTTTGTGTTTTATACCCTGGTGAATGACCCCAATTACATCTTGAAAAAAGAACTGATGGACATACCGTTTTGGGGATGGTGCGCGGCCAAATGCGGCGCCATCGGGGTCGACCGGGACGGCGGCGGTAGTGCACTAAAAAAAATGGTCCGCAATACGGAAGACCGGTTGAGCAAGGGTCGACAGGTCATCATCTTTCCAGAAGGCACACGGGCCAAACCCGGCAGCCGTCTGCCGTACCATCCCGGCATTGCCGCCATCTACGGCCATACCAAGGCGCCGGTTGTTCCGGTGGCACTGAATTCGGGATTATTCTGGGGGCGCGACAGTTTCGTTAAATATCCCGGCGTCGTTACCGTCGAGTTCCTTGGACCCATGCCGCCGGGCCAGAAACGGCGGGAATTCATGGCAGATCTGGAAAGCCGAATCGAGGGCGCCTCGGATGTCCTGATGGCCGAGGCGAGAGAAAAATATCCCTATCTAAAATCATAAGTTTTTGGCTTCTACCAAGCGTTACCCCATGCTGCGCTCCTTCATACATACTCAATATATGTAATAAGATTTTTCCGGGAAAGGGTGAGGTTCACGGTCGCCGCTTCTCTTGACATTTACCCGGCGACGACGTATGTTCATTGTTTGTTCCGTGCCTGGGGTAGTAGCGTAGAAATGTGTACATTTTTTTGGGTGTACCGATTACCTGAAACGCTCGGATTTTTTCCCTGGATGTGGACAAATCCGACGCCTAGGCTGTGGAAAGTGGGGATAACCCATTGAGAATGTGACTTTGTTGGGGGCTGAAAAGGCCCTCGTTTTTGGATAACTTTGTGGAAACATAATAGGAACTTTTTGGTTTTTTCTGGTTAAGATCAGGGCCTAACCGGGAGGGGTAAGCCCTTCCCCATCGACATTTTTTGGAATTTGATATGCCCAAGCCCGCGCAAATTTCCCAGCAAATCTGGGACATGAAATACCGCCTCAAGGACGCCAGTGGCCATCCTGTCGACAAGACCATGTCCGATAGCTGGCGCCGGGTCGCCAAGGCGCTGGCTGAGCCGGAAAAAAACTCTTCCCCGTTCGAAGAAAGCTTCTTCGAAGCCATGGACGATTTCCGCTTTCTGCCGGCCGGCCGCATCCTCGCCGGCGCCGGGTCGGGTCGTCGGGTGACGCTGTTCAATTGTTTTGTGATGGGCGACATCCCCGACGACATGTCGGGCATCTTCGACGGCCTCAAGGAGGCCGCGCTGACGATGCAGCAGGGCGGCGGCATCGGTTATGACTTTTCTTCGCTCCGGCCCAAGGGCGCGCCGGTCGAGCGCGTCGGCGCCGATGCCTCCGGGCCGTTAAGCTTCATGGACGTCTGGGACGCCATGTGCCGCACGATCATGAGCGCCGGGTCCAGGCGCGGCGCCATGATGGGGCTGATGCGTTGTGATCATCCTGACATCGAAGCCTTCATCGAAGCCAAGCGCGAACCGGGGCGACTTCGCATGTTCAACCTGTCGGTGCTGGTGTCTGACGCCTTCATGCTGGCGGTCAAAGAAGACGCGGCCTGGGAGTTGAAATTCGACGGCGTTACCCATAAAAGCCTGCCGGCGCGGGAATTATGGGACGCCATCATGCGCGCCACCTATGCCTACGCCGAACCGGGCGTTATCTTCATCGACCGCATTAACGCGCGCAACAACCTCTATTACTGCGAAACCATCCACGCCACTAACCCCTGTGGCGAACAACCGCTGCCGCCCTATGGGGCGTGCCTGTTGGGGTCGGTCAATCTGGCTCGGCTGGTGGAAAATCCGTTTACGCCGGAAGCTGCCATTGACTTGAGCGCGCTGGAAAAACTCGTCGCCACGGCGGTGCGCATGATGGATAACGCCATTGAGGTGTCAAAATTTCCGCTGCCCGCCCAGGCCCACGAAGCCCAGGCCAAACGCCGCATCGGCCTCGGCATCACCGGGCTGGCCGATGCGCTGATTATGACGGGGGCGCGTTATGGCGCCACCGCCGCCGTGCGATTGTCGGAAAACTGGCTCCGCGCCGTGCAGCGGGCGGCGTATCTGGCGTCCGTTGATCTGGCCCGCGAAAAGGGGCCGTTCCCGCTCTATGATGCGGAAAAATATCTTGCCGGTGAAACCGTGGCCGGGCTCGACCAGGACGTCAAAGACGCCATTACCGAGCATGGCATCCGCAATGCGTTGCTGACCTCGATCGCGCCGACGGGAACGATCTCGCTGTTGGCCGACAATGTCTCTTCCGGGTTGGAGCCGGTGTTCAGCTTCAAATATTCCCGCCGCGTGACCATGCCCGATGGCTCATTTCGCGAGGAAAACGTCACCGATTACGCCTATCGGCTCTATCGTCGCCTGTTCGGTGAGGACGCTGCCCTGACCGACGCCTTTGTCGATGCGCAAGGCCTGACCACCAACGATCATCTGGTGATGCAGGCGGCCGTGCAGAAATACGTCGATAGCTCGATTTCCAAGACCATCAACTGCCCGGAAAGCATTTCCTTTGACGCCTTCAAGGATGTCTATGTCCAGGCCTATGATCTCGGCTGCAAGGGCTGCACCACCTACCGGCCGAACGACATCACCGGCGCCGTGCTGTCGCTCAAAGAAGACGCATCCGCCCCCGCCGAGCCGGAACTGCCGTTGCAAAGCCCGGCGGCGACCGGGACGCCGAAGGATCTGGGCGATGCCGGCGATATTGCGCACCTGTTCAAGCCTTTGGACCGGCCCGGTGGTCTTGAGGGCAAGACCTACAAGCTGCGCTGGCCGGAAAGCGACCATGCTATTTACATCACCATGAACGACATCTTAGATGACCAGGGCCGCACCCGGCCGTTCGAGATTTTCATCAATTCCAAAAACACCGAACACTATGCCTGGACCGTGGCCCTGACGCGGATGATCTCGGCCGTGTTCCGGCGTGGCGGCGATGTGTCGTTCGTGATTGAGGAACTGAAAGCCGTGTTTGATCCCAGGGGCGGGCAGTGGATGGGCGGGCGCTATGTGCCGTCTTTGCTGGCGGCCATCGGCGGCATCGTCGAACAACACATGATCTCGACCGGGTTTCTGAAGGGGGCGGGTGATATTTCCACCGTTGACGAGGCCAAGGCGGTGGCCATTGCCGGCGGCGGCGATTTGGGCGGTGAAGAAGGTAATGGGGGGAATCGGGGTTCATCCGGTGTTGCCGCGCCTTTCCGGCAATGCCCGAAATGCGGCCAGGCCAGTCTGGTGAAAGAAGAAGGCTGCGACAATTGCCGGTCGTGCGGCTATTCGAAGTGTAGTTAGGGTTTAGTTCCGGCCGCTTCTTTGGCCAGTTTAACGAGGCGGTGGATGGGGCCGTCGGCGATGCCCAGCTCATCTAAGTGCCTGACGGTGCTTTTCAGGTAGTCCAGGCATTCGCCGCCCTTGCCCCGGCCCTGCAGGATCAGCTCCACGGCGTCTGTGTCGGAAAGCCCGCCGATGTATTGCTCGTGTGAGCGGTCGGCGACGAAAGCATAGGCCGTGACCTTGCCGTCGGGCACCGTTACGGCCAGCCATTTCGGCATGTAGACGCGGTGTATCATTTCGCGTTCGTGCAGGTATTCGATAACATCGTCGGCGTCTTTAGCCGCCACCTTCATCGCCCGGCCCCGGCACGAGCCGCCCCGATCAAGGCCTAATACCAAACCCGGCCTTTCATAGCTGCCTCGGTATTGGACCGAATAGATGCAGAGCGCCCGGTGATAGCCGCGAAGCAGGGCCGGTTGTGTCTCAATAGGGGCAAAGCCGGGCCGCCACATCAGCGAGCCATAGCCGAAAACCCAGATATCGCCAGTCGGTCGTTTCACGCTAAAGTCTCCTTCTCAGAAAGAAAGACCATGAACGAGAAAAAGAAAACAGGAAAATCAACAACGCGGGTGCTTGCCGGGGCAAGCATGTTGGTTGTCGTTGCGGCGCTTTATGCCGGTTATTGGTATTATATCGCCGGTCAGGTTCAAGACGGGATTGCCGAATGGGCTGACATGCGCCGGGCTGAAGGGGTAGACGTGTCTTATGGGAGGCTCGCCATTAGCGGGTTTCCATTTCGCCTGGTGGCGAAAATAACGAACCCGACGATTGCGCAGTCCTGGTCGTGGAAAGGGCCTAGGCTGGTTCTGTCGGTACGGCCTTGGCGGTTAAAGCGTATAAAGTTTCGTGCGCCGGGCTTGCACCAGCTAACCATCAGGGGTGAAGACTACTTCATCGTTGCGGATACGCTTCATGGCAAGGTGCGCTTTCAACAGGGCGGGCCGGCAAGAATTAATATTTTCGTCACCGATCTTGTCGTCCGAAACGGCGCCGATGAGGATGTCGGCGAGGTCAAGACTGCCGAAGTTGAAGTTGATCGTTCGGGGCTTGCACTCAAGGTTCATGCTTACGGCATTACTGGGCCTAGCGAACAAATCCCCGGCCTTGGCCGAAAGACCCAACGTCTGGGTATCGAAGCCGAGGCGACAGGGGATTTCCCCGACATAGGACAGGGCATACCGGTGAACGGTGAAACCATGTCCAGTTGGCGCGATAGCGGCGGCACTATCGAGGTTCGCCGCCTCTACCTCGACCACGGGCCGTTGAAGACGTCCAGCGCCGGTACCCTGGCGCTTGACCAGGCCATGCAGCCGATCGGGTCTTTCACGGTTAAGGCCCAAGGCCATATGGAGACACTTGATCGCTTCCGCGATGCGGGCCTGATCAAGGCCAATGATCACGGCCTGGTCAGGCTGGTGCTGACGGCGCTGAGCAAGGAGGATTCGTTGAAGGTGCCACTGACCATCCAGAACCGCCGGCTTTATGTCGGCCCGGTGGCGTTGGCGAAACTGCCGTTGGTGCAGTGGCCCAAGGCGCGCAGCCAATGAGGCATATTCTTCGCATTCTCCCGGTGCTTTTTCTTTTTCTGGTGACGCTTCCAGCCCAGGCCGATGAACTTTCGCTGGCGGGTCAGTTGCTGGTGGCGACAAAAAAGATCGGAGACCCGCGGTTCGCCAAAACCGTGATCTTCATGGTCTCTCATGACCAAAAGGGCGCCTTCGGTCTGGTCGTTAATCGGGTATTCGGCGCCGGGCCGATGGAAGAATTTCTAAAAGGTTTCGATATCGACCCCGGTAAAATCAAAGGCGATATCCGTCTCCACTACGGCGGGCCGGTGTCCCCCGGTGTCGGGTTTTTCCTGCACACGTCCGATTTCAAGGAGGATGCCACGACGCTCGTCGGTTCAACAATGGCCATGACCACCGGGACCAGTGTCTTAAAGGCGATCGCCGAGGGCCACGGGCCGCGCAACAGCCTGTTTGCGCTCGGCTATGCGGGATGGTCCGCCGGGCAGCTTGAAGGCGAGATTGAGCGCGGTGACTGGTTCAGCGCACCGGCCAGCGAAGAGTTGATTTTCGGCGAAGACGTTGAAGGGATATGGGACCGCGCCTCCGGCGCCGCCGGGCTGAAGCTTTAGTCCTGTTTGGCATCGATGACGCCGCGCCGGATGGCGCGGGTGCGGGTGAAGCTTTCTTCCAGCTTGTCGGCCTCGCCGCGCCGGATGGCCCGTTGTACGGCGGTCAGGTCTTCGGTAAAGCGGCCGAGGATATCGAGAATGGCGTCCTTGTTGGAAAGACAAATATCGCGCCACATTACCGGGTCGGACGCGGCCAGGCGGGTGAAGTCCCTGAACCCGCCGGCAGAAAACTTGACCACCTCGCCTTTCAGGTGATCTTCCAGCCCGGTCGCTGTATCGACAATGGTGTACGCGACCAATTGCGGCAGGTGCGACGTAATGGCAAGCACCTGGTCATGGTGACGGGCTTCCATGATCTCGACGGAGCTGCCGGCTTGCCGCCACAGCTCGGCGACGGCGTCGGTGGCGGCTTTGTCGGTGTCGGGCTCGGGGGTCAGGATCGCCCAGCGGCCTTCAAAAAGCTCGGCGAACCCGGCCTCGGGGCCGGAATGCTCTGTGCCGGCGACGGGATGCCCGGGAACAAGATGTACGCCGTCCGGAAGGTGCGGGCCGACGTCGTCAATGACCGACTGTTTGCAACTGCCGACGTCGGTGACGATGGCGCCGGGTTTCAGTGATGGGGCGATGGCCTGGGCGATGGCGCCGTAGGTGCCGACCGGCGTACACAGCACGATCAGGTCGGCGTCGGTTACGGCTTCGGCCGCATCAAGAGAGGTGGCGTCGGCGAGGCCGAGCTCGACGACCTTGTCCAGCGTCGCCTGGGTGCGGGCGTTGATGGTGATGTGCCGGGCCAGTCCATCGCGCCTGACGACATGGGCCAGCGAGGCGCCGACCAGACCGGCGCCGATGAGGGCGATGCGCGGGAACAAAACGTCTTTTTCAGGCGCGCTCATTGTTCCGTAAACTCCTTCAAGGCACCGACGAGGGCCTTCATCTCGTCTTCAAGGCCGATGGTGATGCGTAGGCAATCAGCTAGCCCGTAGGCCTCCATGCGCCGGACGATGATGCCTTGATCTTTAAGGAACGCGTCGGCGGCCTCGGCGTTCTGGCTGTTGCGACCGTCTTTTCCCAGGAATCGAGCGAGCACGAAGTTGCCGGCGCTGGCGTTTACGTCGAGCCCGAGTTTGATGAGTTCGTCCCGGGTCCACGTCCGCCAGGTTTCATTATGGGCGCGGACCTTGTCGGTGAATGCCGCGTCTTGCAGCGCCGCCACCCCAGCCGCCATGGCCGGTGCGCTGACGTTGAAAGGACCGCGCGTGCGGTTCAAGACGCCCGCAATATCGCCTGGGCAATAGGCCCAGCCCAAGCGAATGCCGCCAAGACCGAAAATCTTGGAGAATGTGCGCGTCATGACGACGTTGCCGCCGCCGTCGACAAGGTCCATGCCGGGGCCGTAATCGCTGTCGGTGACGTATTCCGCATAGGCCGCATCGATGACCAGGATTACGTCTTCCCTGAGTTTCCGGCGCAACCGCCAGACCTCGTCGCCGGGCAGGTAGGTGCCTGTCGGGTTATTGGGGTTGGCCAGAAACACCAGGCGCGTGGTGTCATTGACGCAATCGAGTAACGCATCGACATCGGCGGTCAAATCTTTTTCCGGCGCAAAAACCGGCGTTGCCCCGGCGGCCTTGGCCGAGATCGGGTACATCAGGAAACCGTGTTCGCTGTACAGCACCTCGTCGCCCGGCCCGGCGTAGGCCTGACACAAAAGGCTGATTATTTCATCGGAACCGGCGCCACAGACGATGCGCTCGCCGTCTAACCCATGGTGTTTAGCCAAGGCGTGCCTGAGCGCCC
>JAZFSL010000132.1:0-7276 GCA_036446135.1 Rhodospirillales bacterium
GGCCATTAGATTTTTCAAATGAGGATTTAAATGCGCCTGTTACTTATTGAAGACCATGATCGCTTTGCCCAGTTCGTCAAGGACGGCCTTAGCAAAGAGGGCTTTACCGTCGATGACGTTGCTTCCGCCGGCGCCGGTCAGGCAGCGCTATCTACGGTCAAGTACGATGCCATTATTCTCGATCTCGGTCTTCCTGACGCCGACGGTCTTTCCGTGTTGCATTCGTTGCGCGAAGTGGGTGACGAAACCCCGGTATTGATCCTGACTGCTCGCGACGGCATTGACGACCGGGTCAAGGGCTTGAACAGCGGCGGCGATGACTATCTTCTCAAACCGTTCGCCATGGAAGAACTGGTCGCCCGCATCCGCGCCCTGTTGCGTCGCCCCGGCGGGGTTTTGGGACTGGTCATTACTGCGGGCAATGTTTCCTTCGACACCACGGCCCGTGAAGTGCAGGTTGATGAGCGGACCATTTCCATTCCCCGGCGTGAGTTGGGGGTTCTGGAACATCTGATGCGCCGCAATGGGCGCGTCGTTCCTAAGGACGTCCTGGAAGACAAGATCTACGGTTTTGGTAAGGAAGTGTCTTCCAATTCCATCGAGGTTCATGTTTCGAGGCTTCGCAAGCGGCTCGCCGGTGCCGGCGCCAATATCTGCGTTCATACCCTTCGTGGTGTTGGGTATTTGTTATCCGAAGAAAACACCATGGCGCCCCAATAAAGCCCCATGCCTTCCTCTTCAGACTTACAACTCGTCGTTTTTGATTGTGATGGGACCTTGGTTGATTCCCAACATTCGATCATTGATTCCATGTCTGCCGCCTTTGAGGCTCACACCCATACAGTCCCGAAAGCAGAATCCATTCGCCAGGTCGTTGGCTTGCCTCTTCGTCATGCCATTGGCCAATTGCTTCCCCAGTTGGAAGATGAAGAACACGGCCGGGTGGAAAACAGCTATATCGAGGCTTTTCACGAGTTGCGTCAGCAGGGCAAGGTCACCGATCCTCTGTATCCGGGAGCGCTGGAGACCATCAAGCAGCTGGCAGACGCGGGCTTCCTGTTGGGCATTGCCACCGGCAAGGGCAGCCGCGGCTTGCTGGCAACGCTGGAAACCCATGGCATTACAGATCGCTTCAATACCCTGCAGACCGCCGACACGGCGCCAGGCAAGCCGAACCCGGGGATGCTGCTCAACGCCATGAATGAAACCGGTACGGAACCGAAAAATACGGCAATGATCGGCGATACCACATTCGACATTGAAATGGCCGTCAGTGCCGGAACACTAGCCGTCGGCGTCTCCTGGGGGTATCATCCCCTGGAACATCTTAAATCCGTTGGCGCAAACGCGGTGATTGAAGAATTTGCCGAACTGCCCGACAGGCTTCAAGCAATGGGGATGGCGTTCTGATGAGCCGTTGGAAAAAAATACTTTCTATCTTGGTTGTTTTATCCGTGGCTGTTGTCGTCGCCGGGATCGCTATCCTTAAATCATTGGATTTAAACGACTATAAGGGCTTGATTGCAGAACAGGTCAAGACCGCAACGGGCCGCGACATGACCATCAGCGGTGATCTTAATCTGGAAATTTCTCTCAATCCCTCCGTCGTTGTGCAAGGGGTCACCTTTGCCAATGCGCCTTGGGGCAGCCGCAAGGATATGGTTCGCCTGAACCGTTTCGCCGCAGAGGTAGAGCTTCTCCCGCTGCTAACCGGTGACATCCGGGTCAAACGCCTTGTTTTAGACGGCCTTGATTTACTGGCGGAAACCAATGCGCAGGGGCAGGGCAACTGGGAACTGAAAACCGCCGGGACAAAAGCCGAAACCAAAAAGTCCGACGCCGGACCGGGAACCCTGCCGGTCATCAACTGGGTTAGCATTAAGAACCTGAAAGTCAGCTTCCGGGATGGGACACAAAACAAAACCACGACGCTTCGTCTCGACAACATGGATGTGCGCACCGATAGCCTGAAATCACCCATGAACATCGACCTTGCCGGTGATTTCAACGGCCTGGCCCTGAAAGCTTCGGGACAATTGGGGCCGCTGGAAGCATTGATCAATGGCGGCCAGCCTTATCCGGTTTCGCTCGATTTTTCCACCACCGGGCTGAGCGCCACCGTCCGCGGTGTTGTTTCCGAGCCAAGCCTTGGCCGGGGGCTGAACCTGAAATTAACGCTGGATGCATCCGACTTAGGCCCTCTTGCCGGGGCCGCCGGGGTGACGTTGCCAAAATTGCCGCCAATCAAGGTTTCCGGACTGTTCAGCGACCCTAAAGGCGGATACAAAATCGCCGGGCTGAACGCCGTCATCGGCAGCAACGACCTGAAGGGCGACCTATCGGTTACGCTCAAGGGCCGTGCCCGTCCATTCCTTGACGCCGACCTTACCACGACAGTGATCAACCTGGATGCGCTGCTTCCCAAAGGACCGGCACCTGCCAAGAAACCTGCCAAGAAAAAAGACCGCGTCTTTCCTGCCGATCCATTGCCGCTCGACGGGCTTAAGGCTGCCGATGCCCGTGTGCGCTTTCGTGTCGGGAAAATCGTTACCAACGGCATCACCCTCAAAGATACGGACCTCCGCCTTGTCCTGGGTGCCGGGCGACTGGATATCAAACCCCTCAACACCACCGTCGGCGGCGGCAAAGTCATCGCCAGCCTGGTTCTTGACAGCTCCGTCCCGGCGACAGGCTTAAGTGTCAATCTCGACGCCAAGCAAATCGATTATGGCGCCATCTTGAATGATCTGAAAATGACCGATATCGCCACCGGCAAGCTCGATGCCAAGATTAACCTGAAGGGCAAGGGCGCAAGCATCGCCAAGATTATGGCAGGGCTCAATGGCCGGACCCGTATCACGACCGAAGGCGGCAAAATCGAAAGCGGGGCGTTGAATATTCTTTCCGCCGATATCATGTCGGCGCTGCCGTTTAGCGACAGCAAGGGCGATAAAACGATCCGCTGTGGCGTCGTCGATTTCGATATTCGCCGGGGACAGGCCAAGGCCAAGGCGCTTATTTTCGAAACCGGCGGACTTTCCATGATCGGCACTGGCGGCGTTAACCTTGGTGATGAAACCATTCGCATCAAGGTCAACCCCCGGGCCAAGAAAATCAGCCTGATTAAATTGGCCATGGTTCCCGTCAATGTCGGCGGTACCCTGGCTAATCCTACCGCCGCCCCTGATCTTGCTGGCACCGCTACCAGCGTCATCACTGGAACTCTTTCCACGGCCAAGGGCATTACATCGGGCGGCGTCTCCGCCATTGGCAATCTGGTCGGGCTCGGTGGCAAAAAAGACGATGGCACACCGTCCGATGTCGATAATACGGATTACTGCAAACTCGCCTTGGCTGGACGCCCTTTGGTTCGGGACAAGGCTTCCGCACCCAAGTCAACCAAAACGTCCGCACCCAAATCAACCGAAACGTCCACACCCAAGTCAACCGTAACGTCAACCTCTCCGCCCACTGAAAAACTGGAGGAAGGGTCGACGATGGACAATGTAGATAAAAAATTGGACAGCCTCGGCAAAGGCCTGGGCGGCGCGCTCAAGGGTCTGTTCGGCAAGTAACCACGATTGGCAGCCGGGACCAATCGGTCTATTCTCGTTCCCGGAACGTTACGGGGAAGCCCCATGCAGAACATCATCCGCCAGCTTGAAGAAAAGCGCGACCGTGCGCGCAAGGGCGGTGGGCAAAAGCGTATCGACACCCAACATTCCAAAGGCAAACTGACGGCCAGGGAACGCCTGGAATTGTTGCTCGACCCCGGTTCTTTCGAGGAATGGGACATGTTTGTCGAGCACCGCTGCTCCGACTTCGGCATGCAAGAGAAATCGATTCCGGGAGACGGCGTGGTAACCGGCTTCGGCACCGTCAATGGCCGCCTGATATTTGTCTTTAGCCAGGATTTTACCGTCTTCGGCGGCTCGCTTTCCGAAGCCCACGCCGAGAAAATCTGCAAAATTATGGACCAGGCCATGAAGGTCGGCGCACCGGTGATCGGCATTAACGATTCCGGTGGCGCGCGCATCCAGGAAGGGGTGGCGTCGTTGGCCGGCTACGCCGAAGTATTCCAACGCAACGTGCTCGCATCCGGTGTGGTGCCGCAGGTTTCCATGGTTATGGGGCCGTGCGCCGGGGGCGCCGTATATTCGCCGGCGATGACGGATTTCATCTTCATGGTCCGCGATACGTCCTACATGTTCGTTACCGGACCGGACGTGGTCAAAACCGTCACTCACGAGGAAGTCACCCAGGAAGAGCTAGGCGGGGCTACAACCCACACGACCACATCGGGCGTGGCCGACAAGGCGTTTAATAACGATACGGAAGCCTTGTTATACCTGCGCCGCTTTATCGATTTTTTGCCTGCTAATAATCGCGAACAACCACCGCAGCGACCGACGCCGGACCCAGGCGACCGGGTGGAAATGTCACTCGATACCTTGGTGCCCGATGACCCGGCAAAGCCCTACGATATGAACGAGCTGATCCACAAGGTCGCCGATGAAGGCGAATTTTTCGAGATTCAGCCCGATTACGCCGGCAACATAATCGTCGGCTTCGCCCGCATGGAAGGCTCGACCATTGGCATCGTCGCCAATCAGCCGATGGTTCTGGCGGGCTGCCTGGATATTTCGTCATCGATCAAGGCGGCTCGATTCGTGCGCTTCTGTGACTGCTTCAACATTCCCATCGTTACCTTCGTTGATGTTCCCGGCTTTTTGCCCGGCACGTCCCAGGAATTGGGCGGTATCATCAAACACGGGGCGAAGCTGTTATTCGCCTTTGCCGAGGCGACGGTACCAAAGGTTACGTTGATTACCCGCAAGGCTTATGGCGGGGCTTATGACGTGATGAGCTCGAAACATTTACGCGGCGACGTCAACTTCGCCTGGCCGACAGCGGAAATCGCCGTCATGGGACCGAAAGGGGCGGTCGAAATAATCTTCCGGGGTGATTTGGGAGACAAAAAAAAGATCGAGGCCAAGGCCGAGGAATACCGGGAACGCTTCGCCAATCCGTTCATCGCCGGGCACCGGGGATTCATCGACGACGTCATCATGCCGCATGACACCCGCGTGCGCATCGCCAAGGGCCTGCGCATGCTGAAAAACAAGAAACTCGATAACCCGTGGAAGAAACACGGCAACATTCCGCTTTAAGTGGCTGTTCCATGTCGCATTTTTAATAACCTTGTATCCTTTTAATTCCGAATGCGAAGTTCAGTTAATTCCTGGTTTTTTGGCGAAATAAATGTACGCAAAGTCAGAAGGTGGTTAACCTGTAAAAAGCACGCTAGGCTGTCGTTTCCGTCAAGCATACAGGATCAATTGACATGGCAGATGAAACAGGCCCGGGGCGCAGTTTCCAGCCGGTAACGGAACAGGACCTGAAGAAGCCCGAAGTTCCGCCAGCCCCTGGGCAGAAAAAAAAGCCCATGGTTTCGCGCAACGTTCCCTCGGCGACCGTCAATCCTGACGTTGTTCGCGAGTTCGAAGCAGAAGTCAGTCAAAAGCTAACAACCGGGCGCAAACGTATGCGCTGGTTCGCCAATCACGCCTTGTCACCGATTCTGAAACGATCGAAAAAAGAAAGTCAGATCAAGGCTGCGATTCCCTAAAATAGTGACAATGGGGACAGTTAGGGGATAAAAACAAAAAGTGAATGTTGTGCCTAACATGGAAAGTAAATCTGCCGAACGGCGGTTGCGGGGGTTTGCCATTCATCTCGGGCTTTATTTTCTGACCATGATGGTATTGGTGGCGGTGAATTATACCACGTCCCCGGATAACCTATGGTTCGTATGGCCTATGGTTGGCTGGGGGGCGGTTTTTGCCTTGCACGCGGCGCACGCCATGGATTTGTTCAAGGGGTTACTCGGCGGTCCCGCATAGGGCCGGAAACGGGATTGTCTGGTGTTCAAAAAAATCCTCATCGCCAACCGGGGTGAAATTGCCTGTCGGGTTATCAAGACGGCTCAGAAAATGGGTATCAAGACCGTCGCCGTCTGTTCCGAGGCCGATACACGGGCGCTGCATGTGGAGATGGCCGACGAAGTCGTTCTGATCGGCCCACCTGCGGCCGCCGAAAGCTATCTGGATATCAAAAAAATATTGAGTGCCATCAAAGAGACCGGCGCCGAAGCGGTGCATCCGGGGTATGGGTTTTTGTCGGAAAATGCGACCTTCGCCAAGGCGCTGAAAAAAGCCGGCGTTGCTTTTATCGGTCCCGGCACCAAAGCCATCACCGTCATGGGCGACAAGATCGAGTCGAAAAAGCTGGCCCAAAGCGCCGGCGTCAACACGGTCCCCGGTGATGGCCGCGTCATCAAAAATGGCGAGGAAGCTGTCAAAGTCGCCAAAAAAATCGGTTACCCGGTGATGTTAAAGGCGTCTGCCGGCGGTGGCGGCAAGGGCATGCGCATTGCGCGCAATGACGAAGAATGCCTGGACGGGCTTGCCCGCGCCTCCAGTGAGGCGAAAACCGCCTTCGGAGACGACCGGGTGTTCATCGAAAAATACATCGTAAATCCGCGGCATATTGAAATCCAGGTGCTGGCAGATAATTTTGGTAATACGGTCTATTTGGGAGAGCGTGAATGTTCGATTCAGCGCCGCCATCAAAAAGTTATCGAGGAAGCGCCGTCGCCGTTTCTTGATGAGAAAATGCGCCGTTCCATGGGGGAGCAGGCCGTGGCCTTGGCCAAGGCGGTGAATTATGCATCTGCCGGGACGGTGGAATTTATCGTCGATGGCGACAGGAATTTTTATTTTCTGGAGATGAATACACGCCTTCAGGTCGAACACCCGGTAACGGAAAAAGTCACCGGCCTCGATTTGGTCGAACAGATGATCAATATCGCTGCCGGGGAAAAACTGCCCTTTACCCAGGACGGCATCACCTTGGATGGGTGGGCTATTGAGACCCGCATTTATGCCGAGGACCCGTTCCGCAACTTCCTGCCGTCGTCCGGGCGGCTGACAAAATACCGCCCACCGGCGGAAAGTGATGCTGTGCGCGTCGATACGGGCGTCAGCGAGGGCAGTGAGATTTCTATTTTCTACGATCCCATGATCGCCAAGATGATCTCTTACGCCGATACACGCGAGCAAGCCACGGCAACGATGTCTCTGGCGCTGGACGAATTTTATATCCAAGGCGTGCGCCACAACATCGGTTTTTTAGCCGCCCTGATAGCGCACCCGCGTTTTGCCGAAGGCCGCCTCAGCACCGATTTTATCGCCGACGAATACCCCGACGGGTTTCA
>JAZFSL010000133.1:0-2650 GCA_036446135.1 Rhodospirillales bacterium
CCGAACTTTGTTTGAAAAAACGGCCCTATTCAAAATTTTCCACGATATTTTTCAATGAAATATTGGGTTTTTCGCCGAACCTGTTTCGAAATGGCCAGGGGGTAGTCGTGAAATGTCCGTTAATGACCCAAAGCGGACATGACGAACTTGTGACCATGTATCTTCTTCTTTGGCTGATTGCCCGCCCTTAAACTTCGTATAGAATTGCTCCAATAGATTGGTTTCGGGGGGAATATGGGGGAAAAACCCATCCAGCGCAGGCTTGCCGCTATCGTCGCCACCGACATGGTCGGCTATTCGCGGCTGATGGAGGCCGACGAGGAAGGAACGCTGGCCCGCCAGAAGGTCCATCGGACCGAACTCTTTGACCCAAAGATTGCCGAACATCACGGGCGCATCGTCAAGACGATGGGTGATGGGTTGTTGGTTGAGTTCCCCAGCGTGGTGGATGCCGTGAAGTGCGCCGTCGAGGTGCAACAGGCAATGGCTGGACGTGATGCTGACGTTCTTGAAGAGCGTCGTATCCATTATCGCATCGGGATCAACCTCGGAGATATTGTTATTGATGGAGACGACATACTGGGAGATGGCGTAAACATTGCTGCACGACTCGAAGGCTTGGCAAAGCCAGGCGGAATCTGCATATCGGGAAATGTTCATGAGCAGGTTTCCAGTAAGACGAATATCGGATTCGAGGACGCGGGCGAAAAGAAAGTAAAGAACATCGCCCGATCAGTACGGGTCTGGCACTGGGAGGCTGATCGGGTTGGCCACCGCTCAAGACATTTCGACGAACAACTGCCGCTTCCCGAAAAGCCGTCAATCGCCGTGCTGCCTTTCGTCAACATGAGCGACGATCCCGAGCAGGAATATTTCGCCGATGGCATCACTGAGGACATCGTCACCGAACTCTCACGGTTTCAAGGCTTGTTCGTCATCGCCCGCAATTCGGTCTTTTGCTACAAGGGAAAGACCGTGACGGTATCCGAGGTTGGCCGGGAACTGGGCGTCCATTATGTGGTCGAAGGCAGTGTGCGCAGGGCGAAAAACCGCGTGCGCGTGACATCACAACTCGTCAACACCGAGACAGAGAGCCATGTCTGGGCGGAACGCTACGACCGCGAACTAACTGACATTTTCGACCTTCAGGATGAAGTGGCCCAGGCCATTGTGGGAAGCGTCGCAAGTCGCCTGGAAAGCGCGGATATCGAAAGAGTGAAGCGCAAGCATGCGGAAAACATGGCGGCGTACGATTACGTGCTACGTGGGAAGATGCACCATCATTGTGGTACCAAGGAAGACAACGCCGAGGCCCTTCGGCTACTCGATAAAGCGATCGAACTGGAACCGGATTTTGCCGATGCCTACGCCTGGAAGGCTTGCACCCTCGGCCAAGCGATTGCTCGGAGTTTCGGTGAAGATACAAAAGACCTGTTGGAACGTGATTTGGAGTCGGCGCAAAAGGGTTTGTCCCTCGATAAAAATAATATCGAGTGTCACCGGATTATGTGCGAGTTACACATGATGTGGTCGCAATTGGACCAAGCCGAGCCGCATCACGAAAAAGCATTCGCCTTAAACCCGAACGATGCACGAATTGTCGCACAACGAGGCGAGTTGATGACTTGGCTGGGCAAACCAGATGAAGGCGTGGACTGGGTGCGGACTGCTATGCGGCTTGATCCATACGGAGCAGATGCTTATCTCCATCTATTCGGGCGGGCCTTGCACGCGGCACGCCGTTATGCCGATGCATTTAACGCATTCATGCGGATTCCTAATCCAAGCTACGGGCATCATGCCGACATGGCTGCTTGTTGCGCACAAATCGGCAATGACAAGGACGCCGAAATTCATGCGGCGGGGGTGCTTCGGGTCAAGCCGGATTTTTCTATCACAGACTATTTGGAGAACTTGCCTTACAAGCAATTGGACGACCGCGAGCATCACGGCGACGGCCTACGGAAGGCCAACCTACCTGAGTAACCCAATGTCCGCTTTTGGCTATTAGCGGACTCTTTGAGCCGTAGCGAATTACGTCCGCTTTACCCCCGAAAGCCGACAATGGGCACCGCCAGATGGGCGATCTCCTTTCTATCTTTGTCTACTCAACCTTTATTGAGTGGCGCAGAGAACCTTAACGGCGACTTTTGCGGTCGCGGAATCCGTTGTTGACATGTTTTTCCATCGGACCCGCCATTTATCACTAGCGATGGGTAGGTTCATGGTCATGGCGACTTGATTGCTAGGCGGCGCTGATTTCGGCATTCCGCCGCCGCCAGATACGGCGATAGGGTGGGTTTTGGGGCAGGTAACCTCGACATTACATTGAGCTCCCGGCCCAAGGTTGCACTCCTTGACGACAGGCTTTTGCCACGCCTGCCCAGCGAGTGCAGGCGTCGCAAGCAGCAACGCCCCAACAGCAATAAAAAGCGTCTCTTTTAGCATTTCAGCCTCCAATCTCAGAGATTTCCCACGGAATGGAGCATGGTGTCACACCGTCGTTCGATTTCCCTTGATTTGGATCAACTGGGAAAAATCCTCATGTCCGCTATTGGCTATTAGCGAACATCCAGCCCCACCCTAAAGTATGTCTGCTTTACACCCGAAAGCGGACATCAGATACCCCAAAACCACGTCGGGGATAGGC
>JAZFSL010000134.1:0-10466 GCA_036446135.1 Rhodospirillales bacterium
CGTCCATGACGACGCGGCCGTTTTCCAGAATATAGCCGTAATCTGCAAAACGAAGCGCCACCGTGGTATTTTGTTCCGCCAACAGGAACGAGACGCCTTCGTCCTTGTTAAGCCGGTCGACGATTCCAAAAATTTCTTCGACCAGTTGCGGCGCCAGCCCCATGGATGGTTCGTCAAGCAGGATCATGGTGGGGTTCGCCATCAGCGCCCGGCCAATGGCAGTCATTTGCTGTTCGCCGCCCGATGTGTAACCGGACTGGGCCGTGCGCCTTTCTTTAAGGCGCGGGAAATAGTGATAGACCTTTTCAATTGATTCCGAGATGGCGTCGCGGCCATCGCCACGGGTATAGGCCCCGGTCAGCAGGTTTTCTTCGACCGTCAGATGCTCAAAACAGTGGCGTCCTTCCATCACCTGAATGACGCCGCGCTTGACCAATTCGTTTGGCGTCAGCGCATCGACGCGTTGACCCTGGTAGTGAATGGCGCCTTTTGTCACCTCGCCCCGTTCGGCCTGCAGCAAGTTGGAAATTGCTTTCAGGGTGGTTGTTTTTCCGGCGCCGTTGGCGCCCAGCAGGGCGACGATGTTGCCTTCGGGCACATCCAAAGACACGCCCTTGAGCACAAGAATGACATGGTCATAAATGACTTCGATATTGTTGACAGAAAGAAGGGGACCGGCGTCCGCCTGGACGCCGGCCTCCTTATTTTCTTTTGTAGCGGTAGTCGCCATTAGCACTTGCGAGGAGTGATTTTGTTTTCCTTCGCGTAATTGGCGGCATCGGATTCGATCATGGGCCGCACAACTGACCTGATAGGCTTGATCCAGTCAGATGAAAAGGCCCACTTGTTGCCGTCCCACTGCTGGAACATCACCGGTCCGCCGCTTTCGTGATCGGCGCAGCTGATCTTCACCGGTTGGGTGAAGCCTTCCATGCCGAGCGCTTTCAGGCGCGCCTTGTCAACGTTCAGGTTTTCAAGACCCCAGCGAACCTGTTCGCCGGTCATGGGCTTGTTGCCGAACTTTTTCATCGCAGTGCGGACAGCTTCGACACCGAACATGGCGTTAACCATGCCGCGATTGTACAAGACTTCGCCCATCTTTTGTTCTTGGGCGCTGCCCAAGCTGCCGCCATAGAGATGTTTGACGATGTCCTTGTGCACGCCCCAGCCAACGCCGGCACCGTGGAAGGTGGCGGACTTGTAGCCCTTGGAACCATCACCGGCGGGGATCACGTCAGCGTCGGAACCCGACCACCAGTTACCGACAAAGTGGTCCATCGGGAATCTGATGTTGGCGGCCTCTTTGATGGCAACCTGGTTCATGACGCCCCAACCGGACATGAAGATCCAGTCAGGCTTTTTGCGGCGGATCTGCAGCCACTGGGCTTTCTGTTCCTGGCCGGGATGGTCAACGGCGAGCAGGGTCAGGTCGTAGCCGAACTTTTTCGACAGCGCCGTCAAGGTCGCGTTGGCTTCCTTGCCGTAGGCCGAGTTGTGATAAAGGTGCAGAATCTTTTTGCCCTTTAACTTGTCGGTGCCGCCTTCCTGGCTGCCGACGTATTTGATGAAGGCCGATGCCTGGCTCCAATACGTTGCGGGGAAGTTAAACACCCACTTGAACACGCGGCCATCGGCGGCAGACGTGCGGCCATAGCCCATGGACAAGATCGGCACTTCGTCGACTTCCGATTTCGGGATCAACTGATAGGTGATGCCGGTAGAATACGGGTTAACCAAAGACGCGCCTGTCGAGCCTTTGTTCTTCAGTTTCTCGTAGCATTCGACGCCTTGTTTGGTGTTGTACTTG
The DNA here is from genome assembly GCA_036446135.1 of Rhodospirillales bacterium. Taxonomy (GTDB): domain Bacteria; phylum Pseudomonadota; class Alphaproteobacteria; order Rhodospirillales; family Casp-alpha2; genus Casp-alpha2. Next base: position 1,808 of record JAZFSL010000134.1, read on the forward strand.
GTTTCGCATTCTTCAAACGTGATTTTGACGCCATTGATGCCACCGTCGCGCTTGTTGATCAGCGTGTAATAATCCCGGAACCCGTTGGCAACCGGAATACCGGAAGGCGCATAAGGCCCGGTGCGGTAAACGAGCATGGGGAAGAATTGTTCGGCCGCATAGGCGGCTTTCACGGACATGACTCCGGTCACGGCCACGACAGCCCCGAGCAAGCCCAAGGATAGAGTACGGAACTTCATAATGTTATCTCCCTTTCGGTTTGGTTGCGTCCCTTAATGGTTTCTTTTTCGGTTATTCGTTAATTACAGTTTAGAGCTTAACACGCGTTTTTTGGAAGGCCAATCCGCTTTGTTTCCATGATGTTAATACGGAAACGGCCATTGTCGTAATTTCTCCTTGGCGATCTGCCAAAGCCGGGCCAATCCGTGCGGCTCGACGATTAAAAACGCCACAATCATGCCGCCGAAAATGATTTCTTCGATGTGTTTTTGCAGGTCGGTCGCCAAATGAATGCCGATCATCGGCGGAAAATTGGTCAGAAAAATCGGCATCAGGGTGATAAAGGCGGCCCCCATGATGGCGCCCATGATGGACCCCAGCCCACCGATAATGACCATGAACAGCACCGGAAACGATACCTGCAACAGATCGAAGGCCTCGGTCTCGGCACTGCCGAGCCAGACGAATATATAAAGGGCTCCGGCGACGCCGCAATAAAACGATGAAATGGCGAACGCCGTCAGTTTTGTTTGCAGGGGGCGGATGCCGATGATTTCGGCGGCAATATCCATATCGCGGATTGCCATCCACGAACGGCCGATACGCCCGCGCACTAAATTTTTGGCGACAATGGCGCCGATGACCAAAAAGGTCAGCGACACAAAATAACGCGCCTCTGCCGTAGCCCGGGGGCCGGTGATGGTTATGCCGAATAATTCCCTTGGCGGTGCGGTGATCGTGCCTGACGGGTTGTCGTTGTAAAACCAGCCGACTTTATTGAACAGCCAAAGGATAAAGAACTGCGCTGCCAGAGTGGCGACGGCTAAATAGAAACCCTTAATGCGCAGACTGGGAAGACCAAAGACAATACCCGCAGCGGCAGCAAAAATACCGGAAAGCAAAAATGCAAAAACGACATTCATATCGGGAATGTTGGTGGTCATTTTGTAACATGCGTATGCGCCGACCGCCATGAAAGCGCCGGTACCCAGGCTGACCTGCCCGGCGTATCCGGTCAGGATGTTAAGCCCAATGGCCGCCAGCGCCAGTATCAAGAACGGAATAATCACCGCCTGCAACCAGTATTCGTTGGCGAAGAAAGGCACGGCGACATAGGCGACAATGAGCAAGGCGGCAATAAACCAGCGGTCCTGGATAATGGGAAAGATGGCTTGGTCCTTGTCGTAACTGGTCTTGAACTGCCCGGCTTCGCGGTAAAACATAATGCTTAAACCCTTTCGATAATCTTTTCGCCGAACAGGCCTTGTGGGCGGAACAGCAGGAACGCCAGCGCCAGCATATAGGCAAACCAGCTTTCGATGGCGCCGCCGAATGCCGGTCCCCAGTACACTTCGGCGACCTTTTCACCGACACCGATAATCAAGCCGCCGACAATGGCGCCCGGCACTGATGTAAAGCCGCCCAGGATAAGCACGGGCAATGCTTTAAGCGCGATCAAGACCAGTGAGAACTGTACACCTGCCTTGGCCCCCCACATAATACCGGCAACCAACGCCACGACGCCGGCGACTGACCAGACGATCACCCAGATGGTTTTCAAGGGGATTCCCACAGACAAAGCCGCTTGATGGTCGTCGGCAACAGCCCGTAGCGCACGGCCCGTCGGCGTATATTGAAAAAACAGCGCCAGGGACGTCACCATGACGGCCCCGATAAAGGCGGCGGACAAATCGAAGGTGTTGAGCAGAATGCCGCCCGTCTCGAATGATTTGTCGGGCAAACCGACATCGAGCCGTTTAACATCAGAACCGAAGGCGATTTGCCCGGTGCCTTCGAGCACGAAATTAAACCCGATGGTCGCCATAAACAGGATAATGCCTTCCTGGTTGATGAGTTTTCGCAGCATAAATCGCTCGACCGCATAGGCCAGCGCGACCATCACCCCCACCGTTACCAACAGCCCCAGCCACAACGGTGCGCCCTGTTCCATCAGGCCAACCAGGGTCAAGGCCGCGAACAGGACCATGGCGCCCTGCGCGTAATTAAAGACACCGGACGCCTTGAAAATCAGAACAAACCCCAAGGCCACCAGCGAGTACATGACTCCGGCCATCAGTCCGCCAATGACCACCTCGGCGAAAAATACCGGGCTGTCGGCGATGTCCAAAAAAGGCGCCACAAAAACGGCGTTTAGAAATTCCATTTAATCATCGTTTCCCCGTTGCCGTTCTTATTCATGAGAGACGCCGAGATAGGCGTCGATAACATCTTGGTTGGCGCGCACTTCGTCGGGCGTGCCATAGGCCAGCTTTTTGCCGTAATCCAGCACCACGACCCGGTCGGAAATATCCATGACCACGCTCATGTCATGTTCGATAAGCACGATGGTGGTGCCGAATTCGTCATTCACGTCGAGGATGTAGCGGCACATATCCTGCTTTTCTTCCATGTTCATGCCGGCCATGGGCTCATCCAGCAGCAACAGGTCCGGCTCGGCAGCCAGTGCGCGGCCCAACTCAACGCGTTTTTGCAGGCCATAGGGCAGCTTGCCGACCGGCGTTTTGCGGATGGCTTCGATTTCCAGGAAGTCGATGATTTCTTCGACAAAGGCGCGGTGTTCCAGCTCCTCTTTCAGCGCCGGGCCGAAATAGAGCATCTGCCAGAACAGGTTGCTTTTCATTTTCAGATTGCGCCCGGTCATTATGTTGTCCAGCGTCGACATGCCCTTGAACAGCGCGATGTTCTGGAACGTCCGGGCGATGCCCTGCAACGCCGATTTGTGGGTCTGCATCTGCTGGCGGGGTTCGCCCTTGAAGGTGATGGTGCCTTCCTGGGGGTGGTAAAAGCCGTTGATGCAGTTAAGCATGGAACTTTTCCCGGCACCGTTGGGGCCGATGATGGCGAGAATTTCATGTTCGCGGACATCAAAGCTGACATCGGTCAGCGCCTTGACGCCGCCAAAGGAAATACTGATCCCATTCACATCCAGCAGAACGTCACCGATATTTCTTGTTGCAGTCATGACCCGGTCCTTTATTCCGCCGCTTCTTTGGCATTGTTTTGGGATGTCGGTGCTTCCCAGATTTTCAGATCGGCGGTGATGGTATCCGTGCGTCCGTCCTCGAACGTGACCTCGGCTTCGATTGCGCAGTGATCGTCATCGGAATAGAGGGCTTTGATCAGGCTCTCATATTTTTCAGAGACATGCTTGCGGCGAACCTTGCGGGTGCGGGTTAATTCACCGTCGTCGGCGTCCAGTTCCTTGTGCAGAATCAGGAAACGCCGGATTTGCGAGCCACCCAGCTTTTCATCGGCGCCCAGATCACGGTTGACCTGGGCGACGCAGTCCAAAATCAATTGATAGACCTTTTCCTGCCCGGCCAGATCGGTATAGCCCATATAGGCGAGGTTGCTCCGCTCGGCCCAGTTACCGACCGATTCCAGGTCGATGTTGATGAAGGCGGATACATAATCGCGATCATGGCCAAAGGCGACGGCCTCTTTGATGTGCGGGAAGAACTTGAGCTTGTTCTCGATGAACTTGGGCGCGAACATCGTGCCGTCGTTGAGTTTGCCGACGTCCTTGGAGCGGTCGATGATATGCAGGTGGTTGTCGTGGTCGAGGTAGCCGGCGTCGCCGGTATGGACCCAACCGTCTTCGGTCTTGGTTTTTTTGGTTTCTTCGTCGTCTTTGTAATAGGCCTGAAAGACGCCGGGGCTGCGGAACATGATCTCGCCGTCGTCCTCGATGCGCACCTCGACATCAATCGCCGGTGTGCCCGAGGTTTCCGGGCGCACATCGCCGTCGGGATGGATGGTGATGAATACGCTGGCTTCCGTCGACGCATACATCTGTTTCAGATTAAGCCCCATGGACCGATAGAAGGTGAAAATGTCAGGCCCGATGGCCTCGCCGGCGGTATAACAAACACGCACCTTGGACAGGCCCAGCACGTTTTTCAGCGGCGCATAAATAAGAATATTGCCGAGCCAGTACTTAAATTTGTCGCCAGCCCCCACCGGTTTTCCATCCAGAATGTCCATGCCGACGCGCCGCGCCAGATCCATAAAGTAACGGAACATGAACTGTTTGATTTTGGCCGCGTCCTCGATGCGGATCATCACCGTGGTCAGCAGGCTTTCATAAATACGCGGCGGTGCGAAAAAATACGTCGGGCCGATCTCGCGCAAATCTTCCAGCACCGTTTCCGAGCTTTCCGGGCAGCTGACGCAAAATCCGGTAACGTATGATTGGGCGACGGAAAAGATATTATCGCCGATCCACGCCATGGGCAAATAGGCCAGCATGTTCTCGTCGGCGGTCAAGTGCTCGCGGGTGGCGCCGTTGCGCCCGGTAATAATCAAATTATCAAAACTCAGCATGACGCCCTTGGGCTGGCCCGTGGTGCCAGATGTATAGAGCATGATGGAGATGTCGGACCCGCCGGACTCGTTGACGGCGGTGTCGTAAAAATCCGGGTTTGCCGCATCAAACGCGCGGCCTTTTTCCTGAACGTCGGCCAACAGGCTGAGGAAGGGCTGATCGTAATGGCGCATGCCACGCGGAAATTTATACATGATGTGCTCAAGGACCGGCGCGCGTTCCTTGATTTCCAGCAGCTTATCGACTTGTTCCTGGTTCTCGACAACAGCGAATTTGGCTTCCGCGTGTTCGTAGATGTATTGCATCTCTTCAGGCACGGAATCCTGATAGACCGGCACCGGTACAGCACCTAAAACCTGTACCGCCGTGATCGACCAGTAAAGATGCGGCCTGTTGTCGCCGCAGATGGCGACTTTATCGCCGCGTTTGACGCCCAGATCGGCCATGCCGCAGGCCAAGGAGCGGATTTCGTCGGTGACTTCCGCCCACGTCCAGGTTTGCCAAATGCCGTAGTCCTTCTCGCGGCTTGCCGGCTTGTCGCCGCGTACGCGCGCGTTTTCAGCCAACAGCTTCGGAAAAGTGTCCAGATTACCAGAATTCGGCGAACCGCCGGTCATATGCGAAGTCCCTCCCAAGGACTATTGGTAATTTTTTCTTTGTCTTGCCGCCAGCCGCAGCCCGGTTTGGTGTTTTGTGCCGGTCCCCCGTTTTAGCGCCCTTAATGAGCCATATCATGAGCCTGCCTTCAAGCCGAAAAATACCATATGCCAAAAATCACGTGAACGTGACCCTATATAGATAGAGGTGTAAATTTGGGCTGATTTTAGGCTTGCGTCACACCGCCCAAAGGTTGAGAAAGGGCGGAATTTTAGACAAACTAGGGCGAAACATGAGGGTCTCTGAATGACTCCGTCCGCCCGTTAGAGGAGAAACATCTTGCCAGTTACCGGAAATGACACCCTGAAAACCCGTAGAACCCTGAGCGTTGGTGGTAAGGATTATGAATATTTCAGCCTCGACGCGGCCGGAGAGGCGGGGCTTGGCGATGTATCGCGTCTGCCGGGTTCGTTGAAGGTGCTGCTGGAAAACCTGCTGCGCTATGAAGACGGACGCACGGTGACAGTCGATGACGTAAAAGCCGTGGCCAAGTGGCTGGATAAACATAAATCGACGCATGAAATCGCTTTCCGTCCGGCCAGGGTGTTGTGGCAGGATTTTACCGGCGTGCCCGCCATTGTCGATTTGGCCGCCATGCGCCAGGCCATGAATGATATGGGCGGCGACCCTGAAAAAATTAACCCGCTTAGCACGTGCAATCTGGTGATTGATCATTCGGTAACGTCCGAATTTACCGGCACGGCAGATGCCATGCAAAAGAATATCGACAAGGAATTCGCCGACAATCAGGAACGCTATATCTTCCTGAAATGGGGTCAATCGGCGTTTGATAACTTCACCGTGGTGCCGCCCGGCGCCGGTATCTGCCATCAGGTCAATCTGGAATTTCTCTCCAAGACCGTCTGGACCGAAGAAGAAGACGGCAAAACTATCGCCATGCCTGATACCCTGGTCGGCGCTGATAGCCACACCACCATGGTCAACGCGTTATCCGTTCTGGGCTGGGGCGTCGGCGGCATCGAGGCGGAAGCCGCCATGCTCGGCCAGCCCGTGACCATGGTTATCCCGGAAGTCATCGGCTTTAAATTGATCGGCGCACTGCCGGAAGGCGCGACGGCGACCGACCTGGTGCTGCGAGTCGTCGAAATGTTGCGGGAAAAAGGCGTCGTCGGCAAATTCGTCGAATATTACGGCCCCGGTCTGGATAATCTGGCCCTCGCCGATCAGGCGACGATCGCCAATATGGCGCCTGAATACGGCGCAACCTGCGGTTATTTCCCCATTGATGCGGACACCATAAAATATCTGAAGCTGACCGGAAGAGGCAAAGACACGGTGGCGCTGGTCGAAGCTTATGCCAAGGCGCAAGGCCTATGGCGGGATGCCGACACGCCGGACCCGGAATTCACAGATACGCTGGAATTTGATATGTCCACCGTGGTGCCGGCCATTGCCGGGCCTAAACGCCCGCAGGACCGGATCGAGTTGACCAAGTCCGCTGCTGCTTTCACAGATACACTGAAAACCATCGGCGGGGTTGATGCGCCGCGCCGCACGGATGTGGAAGGGGCTGATTACGGTTTCCGCGACGGTGATGTGGCCATTGCCGCCATCACGTCTTGCACCAATACGTCAAATCCGTCGGTGTTGGTGGCGGCCGGGCTGGTGGCGCGCAATGCCGTCGCCAAGGGCTTGCAATCAAAACCCTGGGTAAAAACGTCGCTGGCGCCGGGCAGCCAGGTCGTTGCCGATTATCTGGAAAAAGCCGGCCTGCAGGGTGATCTGGATAAGCTCGGTTTCTCCATTGCCGCCTTCGGCTGCACCAGTTGTATCGGCAATTCCGGCCCGCTGCCTGATCCCATCGCCGAGGCTATTACTGAAGGCGATCTGGTGGCGACGGCCGTGCTAAGCGGCAACCGCAATTTCGAAGGACGTATCAATCCGTTCGTTCGCGCCAATTATCTGGCCTCGCCGCCGTTGGTGGTGGCCTATGCGCTGGCGGGCTCGATGACCCGTGATCTGTACAATACACCCCTGGGCAAGGGGTCGGACGGCGAGCCGGTGTTTTTGAAAGACATCTGGCCGACCAGCAAGGAAGTCGCCGACACCGTGCAGGCGTGTCTCAACCACGACATGTTCGAGGCCCGCTATTCCAATGTTTACGAAGGATCCGACGAATGGAAGGCCATTGCCGGTGGTGGCACGGGTTTATATGACTGGCCCGAAGATTCCACCTACGTGAAATACCCGCCATATTTTGAAGATATGGGCGAAGAACCGGCGGACCCGGAAGACATCACCGGCGCCAGGCCATTATTGGTGCTGGGTGATTCGGTGACCACCGACCACATCAGCCCTGCGGGCGTCATCCAAAAAGATGGCCCGGCCGGTGAATACCTGCTGGAATATCAAATCCGCCCGGAAGATTTTAATTCTTATGGGGCGCGTCGCGGCAACCATCAGGTAATGATGCGCGGCACGTTTGCCAACATCAGGATCAGAAATGAAATGGTGCCGGGTACAGAAGGCGGCTATTCCAAGCATTATCCGTCGGGCGACGAAGGCTCGGTCTATGACATCGCCATGCGCTATCAGGATGAAGGCGTGCCGCTGGTCGTTGTCGGCGGCAAAGAATACGGCACCGGGTCAAGCCGCGACTGGGCGGCCAAGGGAACGCGTCTGTTGGGCGTCAAAGCGGTGATCGTGGAAAGCTTCGAGCGCATCCATCGGTCCAATTTGATCGGCATGGGCGTCATGCCGCTGGAATTCAAAGACGGGCAAAACGCTAAGTCGTTGAAACTGGACGGCACTGAGGTCTGGGACCTCACCGGGCTCAAAGGCGGCATTACGTCGCGTATGGACGTTGCCGCAAAAATCACCCGCGCCGATGGCGCCACCGAGGACATTACCTTGCAGTGCCGAATCGATACCCTTGACGAAGTTGACTACTACCTACATGGAGGCATCCTGCATTACGTCTTGCGCCGGATGATGGCGGAATAACCTTAAAACCCATGCGCATCACCAAAATTATCGAGACCAGCGAGCCCATGCGCTCGTCTTTTGCTAATGCCGTCATTGATTTTTCAGAAATGACCATCAGCATCGTCGCCGTCTTTACGGACGTGCTGCTGGACGGCAAACCCGTCATCGGTTTCGGGTTCAATTCCAACGGCCGCTATGCCCAGGGCGGCGTTCTGCGCGAGCGATTGATCCCGCGCATCATGAAGGCGGATCCTGACAGCCTGCTTGACGCTGATGGCATGCTGGATCCGGAACGCGTTCATGCCTGCATGATGAAAAACGAAAAACCCGGCGGCCATGGCGAACGCGCCTTTGCCGCCGGGGCGATTGATGGGGCCGTCTGGGATGCCGTCGCCAAGATTGAGGAAAAACCCCTCTACCGGGTTTTCGCCGAGCGCTACAATGATGGCCAATTCGATGCCACGGTGGCGGTCTATCCGGGCGGCGGCTATT
>JAZFSL010000135.1:0-14213 GCA_036446135.1 Rhodospirillales bacterium
AGCTTCTTTCACACCATGGGGGCGGAGGTAACCGTCGTCGAAGTGTTGCCGCAAATTCTGCCGGTCGAAGACGCGGAAATTGCCGCCCTCGCCCGCAAGCAGTTTGAAAAACAGGGCATCACGGTGATTACCAGCGCCAAGGTGACGAAGCTGAACAAGTCAAAAACCAGTGTTATCGCGACAGTCGAAGACGACAAGGGCAAGTCCGCCGAGATCAAGGTCGATCGTGTGATTTCTGCCGTCGGCGTCGAGGGCAATATCAACGCCATTGGTCTGGAGACAACAAAGACCAAGACCGACAGGGGCTGCATCGTCGTAGATGAATTTTCCCGAACGGAAGAACCCGGCCTCTATGCCATCGGTGACGTCGCCGGACCGCCAATGTTGGCACACAAGGCGGAGCACGAAGGCGTTATTTGCATCGAGAAAATCGCCGGACTTTCACCGCATCCCATGAACAAGGGGCAAATCCCCGGCTGCACCTATTGTCACCCGCAAATCGCCAGCGTCGGCCTGACAGAAGCGGCAGCCAAAAAAGCAGGGCACGAGGTAAAAGTCGGGCGTTTCCCCTTCCTGGCCAACGGCAAGGCCATTGCCCTGGGTGAGCCCGACGGCTTGGTCAAAACCGTCTTCGACAAAAAGACCGGGCAGTTACTGGGCGCGCACATGGTCGGCGCCGAGGTGACCGAACTGATCCAAGGCTTCGTCGTCGCCATGGGTTTGGAAACGACGGAAGAAGAACTCATGCACACCATCTTCCCGCATCCGACGCTCAGCGAAATGATGCATGAATCGGTCCTCGACGCTTTTGGGCGGGCTATCCATATTTAAGCCATGAGTGTGACGGTCCGCGATATTACCGCCGTCGACGAAGCCCGCTGGCGGGAATTGTGGACGGGGTATTGCGAGTTTTATCACACCGACATGCCCGCCGACATCACCGATGATACGTGGCGGCGGCTTCTGGATGACGGAACCCCCGACATGTTTTCGCTGGTCGCTTGCGATGAAGGCGGCACCGTTATCGGCTTCACCAATTGCGTGCTGCACCCGAACACCTGGGCCAAGGCGCCCATGTGTTATCTGGAAGATCTGTTCGTTGACCCCAAAACCCGAAGTTTGGGGGCAGGTCGGGCCTTGATTGAGGCCGTGCGCGAGCGGGGTCAGCGTCAAGGCTGGCGGCACATTTACTGGCGCACCGCCAACGACAACGCGACGGCACGCGCGCTTTACGATAAGGTGGCCAAAGATACCAACTGGATCACCTACGAGATCGACTTATGAGCAACGTCGAATACCTGGCCAAACACCGCCATCCGGAAAAAGCCAAAAACCCGGAAAACCCGGTGCTGCGCAAGCCGCCCTGGATTCGGGTTAAAGCGCCGACGTCCAAGGGCTATGGCGAGACCAGGGCGCTGATGCGCGAAAAGGGACTGCACACGGTCTGCGAAGAAGCGGCATGCCCCAATATCGGTGAATGCTGGGACCAAAAGCATGCGACGGTGATGATCTTGGGCGCCATCTGCACCCGTGCCTGCGCTTTTTGTAATGTCACTACAGGCAAGCCCGGCCCGGTGGATGCCAATGAGCCGGAAAACCTGGCCAAGGCCGTCGCCGAGATGGGCATGAAACATCTGGTGATTACGTCTGTTGACCGCGACGATTTGGCAGACGGCGGCGCCAATCAATTTGTTCAATGTGTGGAAGGCATTCGCAAAACCTCGCCCGGCACCACCATCGAAATTCTGACGCCCGATTTCCGCGACAAGAAGGGGGCATTGGAAGCTGTCGTCGCCGCCGGTCCGGATGTGTTCAACCATAATCTGGAAACCGTACCCAGGCTTTATCCGTCCATCCGCCCTGGTGCGCGTTATTTTCATTCGCTGAAAATCCTCGAGAACGCCAAAAAATTAAACTCATCAATTTTCACCAAATCCGGCATCATGGTGGGCTTGGGCGAAGAATTGGACGAGGTCAGACAGGTCATGGACGACCTGCGTTCGGCCAGTGTCGATTTTCTGACCATCGGTCAGTACTTGTCGCCGACCCGCCGCCATGCCCCGGTTGATCGCTTCTGGACGCCCGACGAGTTTGCCGAGCTAAAACGAATTGGCGAGGAAAAAGGGTTTCTGCTGATCGCCTCAACACCGCTGACCCGGTCCAGCTATCACGCCGATAAAGATTTTGAAGCGTTGCGCCGCCGCCGTTATTCCGGCAAACGGTAATCATGCCGACCCATGCTGAAAAACGAGTTCTGCCGTATACGCCGGAACAATTGTTCGACATGGTTGCCGACATCGAGAAATACCCCGATTTTTTGCCCTGGTGCGTAACCACGCGGATCAGGGAGCGGGACGGCGAGAAAGGCCAGGAAACTCTGATCTCCGACATGGTGATCGGGTTTAAGATGCTCCGCGAAAAGTTTGGATCGAAAGTCGTCTGCAACAGGCCTGATCGCATCGACGTCAGCTATTTCGACGGGCCTTTTAAATACCTTACCAACCACTGGATTTTTGAAGCGCACGGGGATGGTCAATGCGAGATCGATTTTTTTGTCGATTTCGAATTCAAGTCACGAATTATCCAGGCCGCCGTAGGCGCCGTCTTTAACGAAGCCGTACGCCACATGATTACGGCTTTCGAAAAACGCGCTGCCCTGCTTTACGAGGGCGAGTAGGGGTGGGATCGCCTGAAAGCCTGGCCATCATCGGCATTATTTTTTTTGTTGCCGGGTTTGTTAAAGGCGTCATCGGACTGGGCCTGCCGACCGTGTCGCTGGCCCTGCTGACGGCGACGGTCGGCCTGATCCCGGCGATGGGCCTGCTGATCGTGCCGTCGTTTGTCACCAACGTCTGGCAAGCTTTGCAGGGCAGGGCGCTCGCAACCATCCTTAAACGTCTTTGGCCGTTTCTGGCGGCCACGTTCATCGGCACCTTGTTAGGCGCCAAGGGTTTGTCCCGGTTCGATACGTCGCTGCTGACGGCATTGTTGGGCGGCTTGTTGATTATCTATGCAGGGTTAAACCTGCATCGTCCCAAGGTGGCGGATTTAAGCCACGCCGAAGCCTGGCTGGGCCCGGTGGCGGGCACCGGCACCGGGGTGCTGACGGGGTTGACCGGGTCGTTCGTCGTGCCCGGTGTCATGTACCTGCAAGCGTTGGCGATGCCTCGCGATACCCTGATCCAGGCCATGGGATTGTCGTTTACCGTTTCCACCGTCGCCCTGGCCGTGGCGCTGAACGACCAGCGGCTGATTTCCAATGAACTGGGCCTGCAATCCGCCGCCGGCGTGGCGCCGGCCCTCTTTGGCATGGTCATCGGACAGCGGGTTCGCGGCCGATTGTCCGAACTCCTGTTCCTGAAATTTTTCTTCGCCGCCCTGGCCGTGCTCGGCGTATATATCACGACGCGCTCGATGATCGCCTACGCTAGCTAACCAATTCGGCAGCGAACCAGTTTCAGCGCCGCCCACACGGTCTGCACGCGCACCGCATCCCGGTCACCGTCAAAGGTATGGTGTTCAAACAACGTCTCGGCCCCGTCGCGGGCGACGGCGATATGGACAAGCCCGACCGGTTTATCCGCCGTGCCGCCGGTCGGTCCGGCGACGCCGGTGACAGCGACGGCTATTTGCGCCGAAGAATGCTTTAACGCCCCTTCGGCCATGGCGAGGGCGACTTCGCCCGAGACCGCGCCGACGCTTTCGATCAGGCTTTCGGGAACCCCCAGCAATTCGTGCTTGGATTCGTTGGTATAGGTGACAAACCCGCGCTCGACCACGTCCGACGACCCGGACACGGCGGTCAGCAGTCCGGTGATTAACCCTCCTGTGCACGATTCCGCCGCCGCCAGCTTCAGGCCCTGATCCCGGCACGCGTTTAATACATCTTCGGCCAGGGTTTTTTGATTGGCGCTGAACATCTCAGCTTCCCATCCAGATACTAAACGCCCACAACAGAACGGCGGCGTAGCCAGCGGCTAGAACATCGTCAACCATGACGCCGAGGCCCCCCTTAATTTCCCGATCCGCCCAGCTGACCGGCCAGGGTTTAAAGATATCGAATACTCTGAACAGGACGAAACCGGCGGCATAGGTTGTCAGACCCGGGGCCGGCAACACCGCCAGCACCAGCCATTGCCCGGCGATTTCGTCAATGACCACTTGTTTCGGGTCTTCGATGGCGAATTTACGGATGCAATCGTTTGAGACCCGGATACCGACGGCAAACGCCCCCAATCCCGCCAACAATAAGCCCAACTGCCCGAGATGTGCGGAAAATTCCCAGGCCAGCACCAGCGCCAGCAACGAGCCCCAGGTGCCTGGCGCTTTCGGCAACAGGCCGACGCCTAATCCGGTCGCCAGAAGCTGGGATGGATCGCGGAGATTCCATTCTGGACCGGATGTTGTATGATCGCCTGAAGCCATTTCAGCCCCTCAGCCGTAACGGATGAGAATCTCTTGTAGCAGGTTTCCCGCTCCCGGTCTTTGCGCCCGTATCGCCCGTAACCTTTTCATTCAGGCGGCTTTGCGGGAACGTGACAGGAACCGCCTCAGTGGACGGAGACCCTTAAATGGTTGAATTTTTCACTATTTACGGTCCAGAAAATCCCTAACTGCTTCTGGAACAAGATTAATTTCTTGCAAGGATTTGACCTAATCTTTACGTTCAGAGCCAAGTTTATACTAGGGTTTCAAGTAGCTTTCGGCGGCAAATACCCGGGGGAAAACATTACTGGGGCCGTATTGAAGGCCGCTTTTTTACGATCTCGGGTTCTCCTAAAATAAAAAAGGGAGGCTTAGGGATGCTTTTGAGGGGGATACGGTAAGTAATGACTATGAGAAGGCTGAAGCAGCCTAAAAGCCTGAGACAACGGACCGGCGCCCTGATCAACCGACTTTTTCCGGAAAGACAAATCCACCTTCGCACCGAAGGGCGGATTGTTTTTGTCCGCTTAACGCAAACCGTGCAGATTGCTATGGCCTTGATGGTGCTCGGCGCCGCCGGTTGGACGGGGTACACGTCGTTGACCTATGTCCGCCATGAAACCACCATCGGCTCCAAGGACGAGTTGATTTCCAATTCCCGCCGAGCCTACCGCAGCCTGCTCGGCGAAGTTTCTGAATACCAGAAAAAATTCACCAACCTGACCTCGGACATGGAAGACAACCACGCTCTGATGCTGGGTCTGATCGAAAAGAACGCTTACCTGCAGCAAAGCCTGTCGTCGGTGTCCAAGCAGTTGCACCTGACCCGCTCGGAACGCGAAGCCATCGCCAGCGGGCGGGAAACCCTAAAGAGCAAGCTGCTCGCCGTCGAAGATAAAATGCGCAAAATCGCCAACCGTAATTTCTCGCTATCGGACAACCTCAACAGCGCCGAGGCGGACCTGCAAAATGCCCTGTCCGAGCGCAACAAGTCGCTTTACGACGGCACCCGTATGACGCGGCGCATCAAGGACCTGGAAACCCGGCTTTCCGATCTACAGGCGTCCGAGGAACAAACCGTCCAGCGCCTTGCTGACCGGACCATTAAGTCCATCGAAAACATGGAACTTATGGTCAAAATGGCGGGGCTCGACATTAAGCAACTGATCAAGATTTCACCTCCCCCGGAAACGGGCCAGGGCGGTCCTTTCATCGCCGCCCGGCCGGAAAACCTGCCCGGCAAGCAGTTGAAGGACAGCATTTTGGAACTGGATGCGCACCTCGGTCGCTTGGACACGCTGCAGGACCTGATGAAAAAATTACCGTTGTCCTCGCCGATGAACTCATTTTACGTCACCAGCAGCTATGGGAAACGCCGCGACCCCATCAATAAGCGTTGGGGATCCCATTACGGACTAGATATGGGGGGGCCTTTAAAGACTCCCGTATACGCGACAGCGCCCGGGGTGGTAACATACGCTGGCTGGAAGGGTAAATACGGCAAGTTTGTCGAGATTACCCATGGTAAAGGCGTCAAGACCCGGTTCGGACATCTCTACAAGTTTCTCGTTAAGAAAGGGCAGAAGGTTAAATTCCACACGAAAATAGGCTTACTTGGAAGCACAGGACGGAGCACCGGTGCGCACCTGCATTACGAAGTCATTTTCAAAGGTAGGGCAAAAAACCCGATGAAATTTATCAAAGCCGGTCGCAATGTTTTCAAAGAATAGCAAGAGGCCCGTCAGTGCTGTGGATTCGCACCCTGTCATAAAATCTTCTCCGCCATCTCTGATCAGTGCTGATCTTAAAATCGTCGGCGATCTGAGTTCCAACAGCGAAATCCAGGTCGACGGCACCGTCGACGGCGACATCCGCACTAAATCTCTGCTGATCGGTGAAACTGCCAAAATCAAGGGGGAAATTATCGCCGAAGAGGTGCATGTGCACGGCTCCATCAACGGCCAGATCAAAGCCCGGTCTGTCAACCTGACCAAGACCGCCCATATGGTCGGCGATATCCTGCACGAAGACTTGGCCATTGAAACCGGCGCCTTCCTGGAAGGCCATTGCAAGCGGATGGTGAAGGCCTCGGAGACCGAAGTAATCAAGGATGTGCCAGCGCAACGATCAGGTGTTAAGCCTAATGATCAGACGTCCACCGAATCCAAGGGCAGCGTATCCGGCGCCCCGGCGGTCGATCCAAAATCAATCCGGACCGGCTAAAACTCTTAAATCCGTTATTCATTAGCAGCGGTCGCGCCGGTGATTGCCTGGCTGAACACGCCGGCATCCACATTGCCGCCGGAACAAACCACTGCCACGGTTTTTCCCTGGACGTCATAAGCCCCAGGGGCCCCAACCAAAACGGCGGCCAGGGCAACGGCGCCGCCCGGCTCAACGACAATTTTAAAATCCCTAAACGCCACCGCCATGGCGCCTGCGACATCCGCATCGCTAACCGCAAAGCCGCCCGTGAGAAGTTTTCGGTTGATGGAAAATGTTATTTCACCCGGCGTCGGCAGAATAAGCGCATCGCAAAATGTTTTTCCGCCGGGTTCGTTGCTCAACCGTTTGCCAATGGCCAGGGAGCGGGCTGTATCGTCGAACCCTTGCGGCTCCACGGCAAACAATTGAGCTGACGGCGACAATTCCGATAACGCCAGCGCACACCCCGAAGAAAGCCCGCCACCGCCGCAAGGAATAAGCACGGCGTCCAGCGTCACCCCCATTTCCTTGGCCTGTTCGGCCAGTTCCAATCCCACCGTTCCTTGCCCGGCAATGACGAAGGGGTCGTCATAAGACGGCACCAGGATAGCATTTTTCTCCGCAGCCAATTTCTCGCCGATTTCTTCTCTGCTTTCCGTTTCCCGATCGTAAAACACCACGTCGGCCCCATAGGCGCGGGTATTGGCAATTTTGATTTTCGGTGCATCGGTGGGCATGACGATAGTTGCAGGCACGTTCAACATTTGGCTCACCATGGCCACACCTTGTGCGTGATTGCCCGATGAAAAAGCCACCACGCCGGCTTTTTTGGCTTTGTCGTCAAGACGCGATATCCGGTTATAGGCGCCACGAAATTTGAAGGCGCCGCTCCGTTGCAGGCATTCCGCTTTGACCAAAAGGCGACCGCCAAGCCTTTCATTAAGCAACTGGCTTTCTAGTAGCGGGGTCCGTCGGGCATGGCCGGCCAGCCGTTCCGCCGCAGATAAGACATCTTCAAAGGTTGGTGGATTAGTTAGCAAGGTGCTCATCAATGGCCTCCAACACATGGAGTTCGGATAAACTGGGGGGATGACCGCAATCTTCCACAACGACACTTTTCATCGACGGCATGGCGTCGTGCATGGCAATTAGGGTTGCGTCGCTCAATATCCACGACTTGGCGCCCCGCACCGCAAGCACCGGCACATTCTTCAAAGCTTTGAAAAGCGGCCACAAATCGTTCTTCGTGCGAAGCGCCGTTTCAAACTGCTTGACGATGGCTTTGTCCCAATCGGGGACCATCACACCATCCAGGGTTTCACGGTAGGTGTTCTTGGCGATTGTGGTCCAGTCTTCTTCCGTGCGTGCCGGTAAATCGGGAAAAGCGCTTCGGATATATTCGGCAACCTCGTCCCAACTGGAAAACGACACATCCTCCTTCATGTAGCCGATAATGCCGGCAAGCCCTTCCATACCCACCTCAGGCCCTATGTCGTTGAGCACGGCGCTGGCGATCACGCCAGGCATTGATACCGCCATCACCATGGTCAATATTCCGCCAAGCGACGTACCGATGACATGTACCCGATGGATACCGCAAGAAGTCAGCAAATGGCGGATGTCATTGATGTAAACGCCCGGATTATAATTTTTCCAGTCGGCATCGTAGTTCGAGCGGCCCCGACCCCGGAGATCGGGGCAGAGAACCCGCCGATCACTCGCCAGCCTTGAGGCCAGATAGGAAAAATCCTTGGAGTTGCGTGTCATACCGGGCAGGCAAAGAACCGGAATGGCGCCACCAGAAGAAGGCTCTTGAGGCCCTTCATAATCCCTGTAAAAGAGCTTCAGTCCATCCTGGGACGTCAGCGTCCGTTCTTGGTATTCGGGCTCCACCGGCAACGCGTCCCCCTTTAAAGTCCCAGCAACGGGGGCAGGGCCTCCAGCGTTTTGATGACCTGCTCCGGGTCGCCGGGGATGCGTTCCTGAGGCTGGCCGAAACGGTTGACCCAAACCACCCTAAAACCGAAATTCGCCGCCGCCGCCGCGTCCCAGGCATTCGACGACATGAAACAAATACGCCCGGCTTCAACGCCAAGCCCGTCAACAGCCATCTGATAAACACTGGGGTCGGGCTTATAGATACCAACGGACTCAACGGAAAAAGTATCGTCCAGAACATCTTCAATACCGGCGTTACCGACTGCAGCACTTAGCATCTTCGGTGTTCCGTTGGACAAAATCGCAGTCTTGATGCCGCTCGCTTTGATAGACGTCAGTACGTCTTTGACTTCCGGATAGGCATCCAGAACCATGTAAATATCCATCAGTCGTTCGCGCAACGCATCATCCTCAATACCCAGCGTCGCCATGGCATAATCCAGGCCGTCGCCGGTGACTTGCCAAAATTCCACATATTCCTTCATCAGGCTGCGAAGCCAGGTGTATTCCAGTTGCCGGACCCGCCAGACGGCAGAAAGCTCGTCGGCCTTATCGCCCAGCGCATCCCGACACCGGTTTGCCGCCGCAGCAACGTCAAAAAGTGTGCCGTAGGCGTCAAAGACGCAGGCGCCGATATCTTCTATTTTTGCAGCCATTGGTATCCTCCCAAAAAAAGTCCGGCGCCATTTATGCCGGTAGTCAAATTTATGCTCCCCAAAGGCGTATGCGTCAACCAGTGGGGGCGTTGTTCACGCATCATTGATGAAGGTCGTTTTCCAGTCTCAAGGCGACTTCCGTCTTGGCCAGTCGACTACGATAAACCTGCAGGTTTTCCAGCACGCGCTGGACATAGTTTCGGGTTTCATTGAACGGGATCAATTCTACCCAATCGATAGAATCCACATCCTTTTTACGAATGTCGCCATTGCGGCGCAGCCATTGGCGGGCGCGCTTCGGACCGGCGTTGTAGGCGGCCAGCGACAGAACATAAGATCCCTTGAACGTTTCCAGCAACCCGGAAAGATAAGCTTGGCCCAGGCTAAGATTATAGGACCCGTCCGTTGTCAACCGGCGGCGGGAAAAAGGGATTTTCAACCTTTTTGCGACCTTCAGCGCCGTGCGCGGCATCAATTGCATCAAGCCTTGAGCATTGGCGCGACTTCTGGCTTTGACGTGAAAAGCGCTTTCCTGGCGGATGACGGCCAGGATCAGCGACGTTTCCACCGGTGCCGAACTGGTCCGCGCATTCATCGGCGGCGGGATCAGAGACGGAAAGGCGTTATCGGAAAGGCTAAGCCCATCCCGAGCGGCCCGCTTGGCGATCAGGATCGACAAGTCGGGGCGCTTTTGCGACATCGCCAGTTCCGCCGTCAACAACCGCCAGCCGGATGTTTTAGCAATTGAGTCCAGATGAAGGATAAACGGGCGAAGTCGGTCGGGTTCATCGATCTGCCCTAAAATCCGCACGGCAGCGACCAGGTCATCTGCTTTAAACGATGCTGTTTCCTGCTTGCCGGGATCAGGGGAAGGATCAAATTCCAGTCCCGCCCCGGGGCGAAGGCTGGCGATGGACAACTGCCCGTAATAGGTCGTCGGGTGCTTAGCTGCCAAGCGGTGCCAAATTGCGGCCTTGTTGTCGTTGCCTAGGGCCTCAAAGGCCCGCGCCGTCCAATAGGCGCCTCTGGACTGGCTGACGGGGTATTTCACCGCATCGTACATGGATTTGAAATGGCGCCGCGCGGTTTGCGCATCCTTCAGGAACTGCAACGCAATCCAACCGGACAGCCACTCAGCTTCAGCAAAAGAAACACCGTCCTTAACTCCATGGTTTTTGGCCAGCCGGTAGGCGTCGGTGATATTGCCTTTTTGCAGCATTTGCCGGGCAACAAAGGCGCGTTCCACCCACCAGCGGTGCGGATACACAAGATCATCAGGCGGATTGTTGAGAATTTCCTGGGCGGCCACGTACTTGCCCTTGCGACGCCGCCACCGCAGGCGCTCGTAAACAAGACCGGGATCATTTTTCAACTTTTCGGAAACCTTGGCGATGGCGGTATCGACGTTGCCTCGGCGGTGACGCAGAAACATCCGGGCCGTCGCCAATTGCCGATAATCAGGCGCCACTTTCCATCGCATTCGCCGGGACGGCCAATAACGGCCCTCCCATAACAACCGATCGAGGCGCTTCAGGTTGTCGCTGCGGCTCAAAAAACGCCGGTTGCGTTTATAAAAGGCCAATTCCCGGCGTTTGGTGAAATTACTGTTGACCCAGGCATCCTGTAGCAACGCCCGGCCTTCTTTCATTCGCCCCGCCGCCAACAACGCTTCGCCCATACGCGCTTTGCCATCCCCGCTTAGAGGTTTTCGATCTGCGAACCAGTCGAGAACGACATCTGTGGGCGTATCCCGGCTAATGGCTTCTTCGGCCCGGCGTTGCAGTTTGGATTGATCCGGCCACGCCGGGTTGTCAGCCATGAAACGGGAAATTTCCTCGAAATTGGCGGTGGGATCGGGTTTGCTCAGGCGCGCCCAGGTTAGAATGGACCGGGCAATAGGGTTTTTGATTTTGACGGCCATGCGCCGCGCCCGGGTGAATTTTGCCTTTTCAACAAACTCCAGGCCCGCTTTCAGTGCTTTGGCGTCGCCGGGCTTCAGAATGTCTGCCTGAACCTCAATAGAACCGGTAAGGACAACTGCCAAAATGATAATCGCAGCCAAAAATTGCCCGGTGGTCCAAAAACGAAACATCCTGGTCCCAATCGACATATCTATAGACCCAATATTATTCCACAGAACAGTGATAAAAAAACCTAGCCGCCAGGCGGGTATTGCGGGTATGTTCGCCGCTCGTTCAATCCTATCAAGAGGCGAAGAAGGCTGAAAGCCTGTCCAGGGTAATTAATAATTGGAGGAAAGCATGTTCCAGGGTTCCATGCCGGCCCTGATTACACCATTCAAAGACGGAAAGGTCGATTTCGACGCTTTCCAGTCGTTTGTCGAATGGCAAATCAGCGAGGGGTCGAACGGTCTGGTTCCCTGTGGCACCACGGGTGAATCGCCGACGTTAAGTCATGACGAACACATGAAGGTGACGGATAGCTGCATCGAAGTGGCAAACGGCGAGGTGCCAGTTATCGCCGGGACCGGGTCCAATTCCACCGACGAAGCGATCATGCTGACCGAACACGCCAAAAAGGCGGGGGCGGATGGTGCGCTTGTGGTCATGCCGTATTACAACAAACCGACGCAAGAAGGGCTGTACCTACATTACAAGGCGATCAACGACGCCTGCGATATTCCCATCATCATCTACAATATTCCGGGCCGCAGCGTCATCGACATGAGTGTCGAAACCATGGCTCGTCTGGCCAAGCTGCCTAATATCGTCGGCGTCAAGGATGCGACGTGTGATTTGGCGCGTCCGATCCAGACCCGACTTGCCATCGGCAAGGATTTCTGTCTGTTGACCGGCGAAGACGGTACAACGGTGCCTTATCTGGCTGCCGGCGGCGCTGGAACCATTTCGGTAACCGCCAACATCGCGCCACGCATGTGCGCCGACATTCATAAGGCTTGGCGGTCCCGCGACCTAGACACCGTTATGGAACTGCAAGACCGCCTGATGCCCTTGCACCAGGCGATGTTTTCAGAGACCAGCCCCGGACCGGTCAAATACGCCGCCGGCTTGATGGGCAAATGCACCGGCGAAACCCGCCTGCCGATCACCGATATAAGCGACGCCAACAAGAAATGTGTGAAGGACGCGCTGACCGGCGCCGGGCTGCTTAACTAGGAGCCCTTTGGGGATATAAGGCTGATGGCCGCCAAGAAAAAGCGCGCCCCGGGCCGGGTCGCCGCCCAGAACCGCAAGGCTCGCCGCGATTATACGATAACGGATACCTTTGAAGCCGGGATCATGCTGAAAGGGTCCGAGGTCAAATCGCTGCGCCTTGGTCGTGCCTCCATCGGCGAATCCTACGCCTCGGAAAAGGGCGGCGCACTTTATCTCAATAACGCCTATATCCCGGAATATTTCGGCTCCAGCGCGACCAGCCACGAAACCCGCGGGCAGCGCAAGCTGCTCATGCACCGCCGCGAAATAACCAAGCTTCTCGGCGCCATCCAACGCAAGGGCATGACGTTGCTGCCGCTCAGCATCTATTTCAACAAACGCGGCATCGCCAAGGTTGAACTGGCCCTGGCCGAAGGCAAACGCCAGCACGACAAACGCCAAACGGTCAAACAACGTGACTGGGACCGCCAAAAAGCCCGGCTTATCCGCGATAAGGGTTAAAAGGAAAAAGGGCAGGAGAGCCTTTGCCTCAGCCACCCTTGCCCACGCCCCCAAAATACATGCTGTCTTCAGTCCGCCGGGATGTCGATATCCAGACATTCGGCCACGGGCAGGGCCGAAATGTCGTTGAATTTTTCGTATTTCGGATTGCCCAGATCGACCAGATTGGAAATTCGGGAATAGGTGTTGGAGACCATAATTTCATCGCCGTTCCGGTCAGCCCGGCGGATACCAAACGACAGCGTTTCGCGTTCCTTCGACGTCAATTGGCTGAGCATGCTTTTGGTCACCCAGACCGAACCGTCGCGGGCGAAATCGCTGAGCCGGCCTGCCATGTTAATGGTGTCGCCCAGAACCGTGAATTCGATATGGGTTGGGGTCTGAAAGGTGCCGAACCATTCCCGCCCTTCGACCAGCCCGATATTGAGCACCAGTTTATTGTTCCAGTTTTTGCGTTTTTTCCATTCCCGGCTGATGTCTTGCATCACCGTCTTCATTTCATGGGCGCAACGCAACGCATTGAGGACGTAGTTTGAGTCCGGTTGCGGGAAAAAATAATAGACCATGCCGTCACCGACATGTTTGCCATAGGTGGCGTAGTAATTTCTGAGCTTCGGCTCCATCGCCGTCCAGACCTGATTGATGAGCTCGAAATATTCCTCCGGCGGCAATTCGGCACAGATTTTAACTGAATTTTGAATATCGGCGACGACCACGGCCAAGGGCGTAAGGTAGGGTTTGCGCCTCTTCAAAAGGTCCCGGATAACAAGGTCACGCCGTGCCAGCAACGCCATCAGGGCGTCATTTTCGATGCTGGCCGGGGAAAAGGCGAAGAAAATTCCTTCCCGAAAAAACGTGGCATAGACGTCGAACCACTTTTCTTTCTTGCCACGGGGAGCCAAATTGACCTGCACTCGGAGAATTTGCCCGAAATCGGCGGGCTCCGTTTCATCATAAAGGCGAGCGATAATATCGACTTCGTCGTCGCTTAATTCCGCATCGGAAGTCATCAGCGCGGATTTAGACAACCGGCGCTTGGCAATGGACAAATGAAAGCGAAGCAGTTCTTCCGCGTCCGCCGCATGGCGTACAGAACCTTCCTTGAGACAGAGTGAAAACAGGTTGCGTTCGGTAAGATCTTTGGAATCGACCGAGTTTCCTAAAATCAGTTCTTCGGCCTCGGTGTTGGACCATTCGACCTCGAAATTGGGATTGACCAGATATGCCGGGCCGGACACCTGGTCCAGCGTCAGTTGCAGACTTTCCCCACCGGGCATAATTTTGACGACATCCCCCAATTCCCGTCTTTCGCTGCGCCGTCGTTCGGGTGCCGGTTGGGGTTTGGAGGAAG
>JAZFSL010000136.1:0-6320 GCA_036446135.1 Rhodospirillales bacterium
CTGCCTTGCCGACGGCCAGGGTGCCGACGGGAATACCGCCGGGCATTTGCGCCATCGATAAAAGACTATCCATCCCGCCCATGACCTTGGTTTCCATCGGCACGCCCAAGACCGGCAACGGCGTTAAGGCAGCGACGACACCAGGCAACGCCGCCGCCATGCCGGCGCCGGCAATGATGACCTTTAGCCCCCGGTCGCAGGCGCTGGAGGCGTAATCACTGACCTGTTCGGGGTTACGGTGGGCGGAAAGCGCATTCGCTTCATAGGCAATACCAAGGGCATCCAACATATAGGCGGCATTCTTCATCGCCTCCCAATCGGATTTGCTTCCCATAATGATGCCGACTAGGGGGGTATCGTTGGCCATGTCCCGAATCCTTGTTTAATGCGCTTTAGCGCCGGAAAGCGGGCAATTATAGAAATCCGCAGAGCCTAAGCAAGCACTGTAAAATAATCCTTAACCAAAAATATGTTATATTCTCGCCTTGGTATTGAATCATATGCAGCGTAAACCCAGTGTTGAGGGGCACGCGGGATGGATGTGAATAAGGCGAATTCCATCAATCCTCTCGGGCATGACGGCCCTGGAAGAAAGCGCTAAGCCCGAGGTCGTCGTCAACGCGGCGGACCGTGACTTGGTTGGAAATTTGGCAGCGCTGCCAGCTGGCAAGGGTGACTAGGTTTAAGCGATGATATCTGGCAAAAGCTGGTTGTCGATCTGGATGATTTCGTCTTTCAACGCCAGTTTGCGCCTTTTCAAGCGCTGAACTTCAAGCTGGTTATAAGGCCCGAATTCCAAAAGCTCAGTAATCGTCTCGTCCAGTTGACGGTGCTCCGCCTTTAGGGCAGAAAGCTTTTTCTTCAAGGCGTTCGTGTCAACCATCTTTTCGCCATCTGTTCAAAGAATTTCCCTCTTATAGCAACAAACGGCTGCCAGCGGTAGGTGTAGCCCTCCGTCAATCGCTTGGGGGAGGAATTAAGTAAGGTAGATTTTTAAACTGGTTTTTATTATAATGGGTGTCGTGCAGATCGCTTGACCAAGGAGGGAAATGCGATGAACCTAGGTGAGAAGATTGACGATTTGAAATCTAAACATCACGACCTTGAAACCGCTATCGAAGAAGAGAATCACCGACCTCACCCTGATGAAATTGAAATCTCAAGCCTCAAAAAACAAAAGCTTAAAATTAAGGACGAAATAGCTTCCTTAGACGCAAGCTAGCGTTACCCTAAACGGGTTTCCCGGTTTTCTTGGCCGGGGTCATACAGGTAATTATCTGGGCCTTAATGCGCTCTCCCGCCAGCGTATGCCTGCGCTTTATTTTTTTCTTATCTCCCCCCATTATTTCTCTAGGGCAATTTCCCGCAATTTAAATTTCTGAACTTTTCCCGTCGATGTCTTCGGCAGGGGCCCGAAGACGATGGCTTTGGGTGCCTTGAAGTGCGCCATGTTGTCACGGCAAAAGCAGATCATATCGTCTTCGGTTACGGGGTCAGACTTTTCCTTCAACTCGATAAACGCGCACGGCACCTCGCCCCATTTATCATCGGGCTTTGCAACCACAGCGGCCCCCAACACTGCCGGGTGGCGGTAAAGCGTATCTTCGATTTCAATCGACGAAATGTTCTCGCCGCCGGAAATGATGATGTCCTTGGACCTGTCCTTGAGCTGGATATAGCCATCAGGGTGCGTTACGCCGAGATCACCTGAATGGAACCACCCGCCTGACAGGCTTTCTTTGGTCGCTTTTTCTTTTCCCAGGTACCCCTTCATGACGACATTGCCCTGAAACATGACCTCGCCCAAGGTTTCGCCGTCTGCTGGCACCGGGGTCATGGTGTCCGGGTCCATGACGGCCAATCCCTGAAGCATGTGGTATTTAACGCCCTGTCGGGATTTCAGTTTTGCCTGTTCCTCAATGGGAAGGCTGTTCCAATCATCGTGCCAGGAACAGATTACCGCCGGTCCGTAGGTTTCCGTCAGACCGTACACATGGGTAACATTGAAGCCCTGACGCTGCATGCCTTCCAGGGTGGCGGCGGGGGGTGGTGCGGCGGCGGTCATGACGTTGACCGTGTGATTAAATTCGCGCCGTTCCTCGTCCGTCGCATTGACGACGAAGTTCAGCACGATGGGGGCGCCGCAGAAATGGGTTACCTTGTGATCTGCGATGGCAGCGTAAATATTGGCCGCATTAACGCGGCGAAGACAGATATTGGTGCCGGCGACGGCGGCAATGGACCAGGGAAAGCACCAGCCATTGCAATGAAACATGGGCAGCGTCCACAGATACACAGGATGGTGCGCCATGTTCCAGCCGACAATGTTGCTGACGGCATTCAGATAGGCCCCCCGGTGATGGTAGACGACGCCTTTGGGGGGCCCGGTCGTACCAGACGTGTAATTCAGCGATATGGCCTGCCATTCATCATCGGGTAAGGACCATTCGGTTTCGGCGTCACCCGTTTCAAGGAACGCTTCGTAATCCATTTTGCCCAGCCGGTCGTGGCTGATGTCTTCCTGCGCTTCGGAATCATCAATATCAATAACGGTAATATCGCGGTCCAGTTTTTCCAGCGCACTTTTGACCGTATCGGAAAATTCGGTATCGGTAAGCAGGACTTTCACTTCACCATGGTTTAGGCAATAGGCGATGGTGTCTGCGTCGAGGCGCACATTCAGTGTATTCAGAACGGCCCCGGTTATAGGGACACCGAAAGCGGCTTCATACATTTCCGGTGTGTTGGCGCCCATGATGGCCACAGTATCGCCTTGGTTGATGCCCAGTCCCTTCAAGGCCCCGGCGAGACGCCGGCACCGGGCGTAAGTTTCCGTCCAGGTGAAGCGCTTGTTGCCGTGGATGACCGAAACATGGTCCGGATAAACTGCCGCCGTACGGGCCAGGAACGACAACGGCGACAACGGCTGAAAGTTGGCGGCGTTTTGTTCCAGGCCCTGATTGTAGATATTTCCGGCGCTCATAGATCCTCCCGCAGTTTTATATTTTGCCACTTCCTTAGAGTGCCACAAAGCGCCTTTGCAAAAAAAGCCGTTTTAGATCAAACTTCTCTGAACAAAGCGGCGGTTAATAAAAAGGGGAGGTTGGAAAACCATGAGCAACGCCTATGAACAGGCCTATCAGCGCTCGCTTGAGGACCCGGAAGGGTTCTGGGGCGAAGTGGCCGAGGATGTCCGCTGGTACAAAAAGTGGGACAAGGTTTTCGACGATTCCAAGAAGCCTTTTAATCGCTGGTTTGTCGGGGCCGAGGTCAATACATGCTTCAATGCCCTGGACCGCCATGTGGAAGAAGGCCGGGCCGATCAATTGGCGCTGATTTACGATTCGCCTGTTACCGGGAATACGGTTCGCAAATTCACCTACCGGGAACTTCGGGATGAAGTGGCGAAATTTGCCGGTGTGCTTAAAGCCCATGGGGTGGGGAAGGGCGACCGCGTTATTCTTTACATGCCGATGGTGCCGGAAGCGGCCATAGGCATGTTGGCCTGTGCGCGCCTGGGGGCTATTCACTCCGTCGTTTTCGGTGGGTTTGCATCAAACGAATTGGCGGTACGTATTGATGACGCCAAGCCCAAGGTAATCGTCGCCGCCTCTTGCGGCATCGAAATAGGGCGGGTCATCGAATATATGCCGCTGTTGAACGGCGCCATCGACTTAGCCAAGCACAAACCGGATCACTGCATTATTTTAGGGCGTCCGGAAGCCAAGGCGGCATTGCTGGATGGGCGTGACGTCGATTGGGCGGAAGCGATGAAAAGCGCAGAACCCGCCGATTGCGTACCCGTCGCCGCCACGGATCCGCTTTATATCCTCTATACCTCGGGCACGACCGGCGAGCCCAAAGGGGTCGTTCGTGATAATGGCGGTCATCTGGTGGCGCTCAAATGGACGATGAAGAACATCTACGATGCCGATCCCGGCGATGTCTATTGGGCAGCTTCCGACGTCGGCTGGGTGGTTGGTCATTCCTACATCGTCTATGCGCCGCTGTTTCATGGCTGCACGACGATCCTGTTCGAAGGAAAACCTGTCGGCACACCTGATGCCGGGGTGTTTTGGCGGGTCATCAGCGACCACAAGGTCAAAATTCTGTTTACCGCACCGACGGCATTTCGCGCCATCAAGCGTGATGACCCGGACGGTGCCTTGATGAAAAATTACGACCTTAGTCACTTCAAGTATTTGTTCCTGGCTGGTGAACGCACGGACCCCGACACATTGCATTGGGCGGAAGAAAAAATCGGCGTTCCCGTCATCGACCACTGGTGGCAAACGGAAACGGGCTGGTCCATTGCCGCCAACTGCGTCGGCCTGCACAAATATCCGATCAAGCCGGGGTCGCCGACCAAGGCGGCACCGGGTTTCGACGTGCAGATTTTGGGGGCTGACGGCGAAGCTGTTCCAGCCGGGGAGACGGGCGCCATCTGCATCAAGCTGCCACTGCCGCCGTCGTGCCTGCCGACGTTATGGAACGCCGACGACCGGTTTATAACCTCGTACTTGTCGGACTTCGACGGTTACTACAACACCTCTGACGCAGGTTTTATTGACGAAGACGGCTACCTCTACATCATGGGCCGGACGGATGACATCATTAACGTCGCCGGACACCGGTTGTCCACGGGCGGCATGGAAGAAGTCCTGGCCAACCACCCGGATGTCGCTGAATGCGCCGTCATCGGGATCGCCGATGATCTCAAGGGGCAATTACCGCTGGGTTTTCTGGTGCTCAAGGCGGGGGTGAATAAAGATCACAAGGAGATCGTCGCCGAGGTGGTGACGATGGTGCGAGACCGGATCGGCCCCGTTGCCGCCTTTCGCCAGGCGATTGTCGTCGATCGGCTGCCGAAAACCCGTTCCGGCAAGATCCTCCGCGGCACCATGCAGAAAATCGCCGACAACGAAGAATTCAAAATTCCGGCGACCATTGACGATCCGGTGATCTTGTCCGAGATCAAGGAAGCCTTGGAAAGGATTGGATACGCCGGCGCCCGCAACGGTTAATTACTGTAAATTTCAACCCTTATCCAGGGAAGCGGCGTCACCGGAAGATTCCTCTTTTTTGTCCGGATTGGAGGAAAAGACATCTTCGGCGGCCTTCAAAATATCCGGCGTCGAAGCGCCTTCTCCCAATGCCGCCGGTGCAGGCATTGGAGTATCTTCGAAGATTTCCGGATCCGGCTCTCTGACCGGCTTGGGCAATCCCTTGACAAGAATGATTTCCCCCGGCGTGAGCGCGGCAATCCGGGCGAGGGCCTTGGTAACAGGATCCCGGTCGTCTTTGGCCCCGGCTCCGGCCTCTGCGGCAGGGGCTTTTTCCACTTTCGGCGGCGTATAACCTTCGGCTTTTTCGGCTTTCTTTCTGGCCTTGGTAACGACTTTTTCCAGGTCCTGGGCCGAACACAAGCCCAAGGCGATCGGATTTTGCGGTTTGATGTTCGGCATATTCCAATGACTGCGCTCACGAATGGCGTTAATCGTCGGCTTGGTGGTGCCGATCAAACGTGAAATCTGTGCATCGGTCAGTTCAGGGTGGTTGCGGAGCAACCAGGCGATAGCATCGGGCCGGTCCTGGCGCTTTGAAACGGGGGTGTAGCGCGCGCCTTTTTGCCGCGCTTTCGGTATCGGAACATTGGGTGCCGCCATTTTCAGGTGCACCTTCGAATCGGCAGCGCACCTGTCTATTTCTTCCTGCGTCAATTCTCCGCCCGCAATCGGGTCAAGCCCGTGCATTCCAACAGCTACCTCGCCGTCGGCGATGGCCTGGACTTCCATTTCGTGGAGGTTGCAGAATTCGGCAATTTGCAGGAACGTCAGAGTGGTGTTTTCAACCAGCCAAACAGCCGTTGCCTTTGGCATCAACGGATGCGCCATCCTCTTATTCCTTTTTTTCCAGAAGATATATTTCAGCTTAGTTTCATCAAGCCGAACCCATTGAACGGCCCTGTTATAACGCTGCCCCCCCATTCGGTCAAACCCCGGATGGAATTTTTTAAGGCGTCAGCATTATCTTGCCGATGTGCTGGCTGGATTCCATTAGTTCATGGGCTTTTTGGGCATCCGCCAGGGGCAGGGTCGCGTGGATGACAGGCATGATACCCCCCGCCCCAATCAGCGGCCAAACCTTGTCCACCAGGGCGTTGGCAATTTCACCCTTGCGCTCGATGGGAAGCGGGCGAAGGGTTGATCCGGTCAGGGTCAGGCGTTTCAGCATGACCGGCATGAAGTTGATTTCGGCCTTCGAGCCGCCCAGGAACGCGATCGACACATGCCGCCCGTCAACGGCCAGCGCCTTGATGT
>JAZFSL010000137.1:0-15138 GCA_036446135.1 Rhodospirillales bacterium
TTCGTGAGATCCCTTATGTCGATGCGGCTCGGGCCTTGGGCTTCGGACACGCCAGGATCATTCTCCGCCACATGGTGCCGAACGTGATGGGGCCATTCCTGATTATGTTATCGACCTTCGTCGGTCATGCCATTCTGCTTGAGGCTTCTTTGAGCTATCTCGGCCTTGGGGTGCAGGAACCGACCCCCGCCTGGGGATTGATGTTGCAGGGCGGGGCCGAAGAATATGCCGAAAGCGCCCCCTGGATGGCCATCTGGCCCGGCATCGCGATCAGTCTTGCGGTGTTTGGGTTTAACCTGTTTGGCGATGCCCTCAGGGATATTCTCGACCCCAGGCTCCGCACACGTTAAAGAAATTTTCGGAAAAATTAGAACTTTGCAACAGCGTGTCAGTTCATAGCAGCCAGTTCTATTGCGACTTTGGGTTGGCTGACTTTGATTGCCCAGGCGCCTTTGAAGCCGCTTTTGATCAAATGGTCTCGGGAAATCCGGGTGTCGCGGTTGCCAACTGGCCCGATGGCAACCCGAAAGACGGTCTTTCCGGACGCCGTTCCTTCCAGTACGCGAGTTTTCCAAGCCGCGTGTTTATTGGAAAACCGGTGGGCGGCGGCGTTTCCCCGAAAACTGGCGATGACGTAAAAAATGCCGCCCTTAATTTCCGTGGCGGTTGGAATCTCAGGCGCGCTTGCCGGTTCGATCGCCGCGAGCTTTGTTGTGACAGGCTGGGGCGGAAGAAGTTTCGATGTGATGACGGGAGAAGCCGGGACTGCTTTAACCGGTTGTTCGCCAGGAGTTTCCGGGGCTTTCCAGTCCGTTTGGGTGACGTCGGTTTTGGTTTCCTGGGAAACAGACCTTTCATCACCAAAAAAGACACTGCTGTCCCCATCTTCACCCAGGTTCGGGGGATGCTGGGGAGGGGGCGCCTCAGCCAGGACGAGTGATTCTTCGGTCTCATCAAGGCAAATTTCCTCACCTTTGATTCCACGCCAGACCGCACAATCTTTTCCGGCAATCGCAGAAAGGCCATGATCGGTCAAGGTCTTGTCGGTGGTGACAAGGGAAATACCGTCGGCGAATAATGAAGCTACCTGAAAGGCAATCGGTGCGCCGCAACCAGCAAAAATGAAAGGCGCCGCAAGAACGGCAATTAAGCGAAAAGGTAGCCGTTGGATTGTCCTGTCCCCCAAGGTAAGAGATTATGATCGGGAGCGACGGTTTTTTAACCGCGCTGTTTTGTTACTATTCCTTATCTAGCAGCGAACCCTTAACAAATCGCAAATACTTGATAATTCAATTATAATTGACCTTCCATGAAGAAAATTTCACGGCGCAATTTCTCTCATATCTTTGGCGGGGCCGCTACAGTGGCGCTGGGGAGTAATCTTTTTCCGTCGCCGTCGCTTACCAGCACTCGCCCCCGGGTTGTGATCATCGGCGGCGGTGCCGGCGGTGCGACGGTGGCGCGGCATCTGGCCCAAGACTTTCCAAGAATTGATGTCACCCTAGTGGAAGCCAACAAACACTATACGGCGAGTTATTTTTCGAACCGGTATGTCGGCGGGATAAATACCCTGGAGTCCATCACCCACAGCTATGAAATCCTGAGAAAAAAATTCGGGATAAATGTTGTCCATGACCTGGCGTTACGCATTGACGGACAAAAAAGGACGGTAACATTGAAAGGTGGTGACACGCTTTCCTGGGACCGTTTGGTGGTGGCGCCGGGGATCGATTTCAAATTCAATTCGATTGACGGTTACGATGAAGCCGTGGCGAAAACCATGCCGCATGCCTACAAGTCGGACGCTCAGGTTTCCATCCTCATGCGGCAGCTTAGGGAGATGAAGGATGGCGGCCTATTCGTCATCTCTGTACCGAAAAGACCCTACCGCTGCCCTCCGGCGCCCTATGAACGCGCGGCGATGGCAGCATTCTATATGAAATACCACAAACCTCGTTCAAAAATTATTATTCTCGACGCCAAGGATGAGTACCCCTTGTCGGAAGTGTTGTCAGAAATATGGGAAAGCCGATATCAGGGAATGGTGGAATGGGTGCCTTCAGAATTCGGCGGCGAAGTAATGGCGGTGGATGCCAAGACCAGAACCCTGATAACCGGGGAAGAAAAATTTCGCGCCGATGTCGCCAATGTCATTCCCCCGCACCATGCCGGCAAAATTGCCCAGGTTTCAGGGTTGGTCGATAATTCAGGATGGTGCCCGGTCAATCCTTTGACGTTTGAATCGTCGCTCGCCCCTGCAATTCACCTTGTCGGCGACGCCATTGATAGTGGTGATATGCCGAAAGCGGCCTTTGCCGCTAACAACCAGGCCCTTGCCTGTTCCGATAGTGTCGGCGCGGCCTTAACGGGGATAAAGGCCAAAAAACATGTCCTGAAAAACACCTGTTTTTTCCTCGCCGCTGGTGGCTACGGCTTGAAACTTGGGGGGTCCTATAAGGCCACGACCAAGCGCCTGGTAGGTGTCTCCGGCTTCAGCAGCCAAGTGGGGGAACCTGAAAGCCTTCGCAGAAAAACCGCAGATGAAGGCGAGGCTTGGTACAAGCGCATAACCAAAGACATGTTCGGGAGAATTGAGGCGTAAAGCTGAAAAAACATATTCATAAATGGTGATATATTGGGTTACACTGGTAGCCGGATGTTTTTGAAGAGTGATTTAAGTTTCATGTGCTTAATCCGGGCTCTGTTTTTAATTTTTCTTTTCTCCCTTCCCGCAAGTGCCCGGGCGACGGAGCTGGTTATGTTCGAGTCTCCGAGTTGTAATTGGTGCACGCTCTGGCATGAAGAGGTCGGGGTTATCTATGACAAAACACCCGAAGCCCGCAAAGCCCGTCTTCATCGGGTCGATATTGATGACCCGCGTCCAGAAAATTTAAATCATATTCGTCCTATTGTGTTCACACCGACATTTGTCCTGATGCAAGACGGTCGAGAAACCGGACGGATTACCGGCTACCCTGGAGAAGCATTTTTTTGGCAACTCCTGGGGGAAATTATTACAAAAATAGATGCGCCGACCTATGGCTGCCTTCAACCGGGAATGCAGGTGCCGGTAATGCATGCCACACCTGGCGGCAATTCAACAAGCAGGGAGATTGCGAAATGTTGACGCGAAAAATTATAGCCCCCATCCTGGCTGCCGGTTTACTTGTTGTGGCAACCGAGACATCTCGGGCGGAAGAAGAAGCCTTGGTTACCTTTAAAATCCTTAGCCTGGAAACGGCTTTGGAACTGGCACAGGCGACATTGGAAGATTGCCGTAAACGGGGTTTTCAAACCGCCGTCAGCGTCGTTGACCGGTTCGGTAACCTGCAAGTCACCCTCAAGGACCGTTTCGCTGGCCCCCACACCCCGGAAACGGCCCGGCGCAAGGCCTGGACGGCTGTCAGCTTCCGAACCAGTACACTGGAAATGGAAAAAGTGACGCAGGCCGGAAAGCCCCAGTCGGGGGTCCGGTTTGTAACGGAGGCTTTGATGATCGGCGGCGGCTTGCCGATCCAGGCTGCCGGGTCGCTTGTCGGCGCCGTTGGGGTTTCTGGCGCCCCTGGGGGCGACAATGATGAGGCCTGCGCCCGTGCAGGATACGAAGCCATTGAGGACAAGCTGGCTTTCTAGAATTTTTGATGAAAACTAGAAAATCTTACGCTGAGGGACATTCAGAAGAACGTTAGGATTGCGATTTTTGCTTTAAGATGCGTACGGTAATCCCCGGTTTTGTAGCCTTGGTCGCGGACAAACTGAAACATAGTTGATCAGGCAAATGACGCCTTTAAACAGTTATTCAAATACCGCTGTACCCCGCCTGGGATTATAATAACCCAGAATTCAACAGGCTGATGGAATCCAGCTTGCAGACGCTTTCGCGGTTCTGGGTGGCAATCGCCGAAAAGAGAAAAAATATCCTGATCGGTAATCTCAAAGGATTGGCGTCGTCAGATAAAATGTGGTTCCTGCGTTTCGGCTAGGTCCCGGGATTATCCTGCCGTCCCCAGAGAGGGGAAGGTTTCCAAAATCCAAAAAGCAATATCGGACATTGAGCCGGTTAAAAACAGAATACCGGTGCCGACGAGCAGGCCGCCGATTACCCGTTCAACCGTTTTCATGTGCTTTTTAAACCTGTTCATGAAGCTTAAAAACGGCTTCATCGCAATGGCCGCCAACAAGAACGGAATTCCTAAGCCGGCGGAATAAACGGCCAGCAAGCTGGAGCCGTAGGAAACGGAAGCATCGCTGCCGGCAACCATCAATATGGCGGCCAGCACCGGGCCGACACATGGCGTCCAGCCAAAGGCAAAGGCAAGCCCGATAATATAAGGGCCGATCAAACCTGCTGGGCGGCGTTCGGCATGGAAGCGGGCTTCGCGGTAGAGAATGGGAATTTTGAACACCCCCATGAAATGCAGCCCAAGCACGATAATGACGGCACCGGCGGCCTGGGCCAAAACATCAAGGTAATCACCGATGAATTGGCCAAACGTCGATGCCGTCGCACCCAAACCAACAAAAATGGTTGAAAACCCGAGGACAAAAACCAGGGCCGACAGCAACACGCCCCGCATGACCGCAGGATCAGATGCATCGTCGTCCGATAATTGTTCGAGGGAGACACCGCCCAGGAAACAAAGGTATGGTGGCACCAAGGGTAATACGCAGGGAGATAGAAAACTTAAAATCCCCGCCCCAAACGCACCGATGTATGTGACGTCCATGGCCCCATTTTCCCCCGTCGTTCCAGTCAGGCGCCAGTGATGCGGATGTTCCGGTTCTCGGGAACCTCGATGACCTTCTTCTTTTGGATATATGAGCTGACCAGATCATAGACGGCTGGCCCCTGGGTGTCGGGGTTTACCGATGCCCAGCCTGAAACCATATAGGTCTTGGCCGGGTCGACGGGTTTGCTGGTCTTGAGCAGGGTCATGTTCGAAATCCGCTGGCTGATAGGCTTCTTGATATCGATAGCATAAGACATGCCGCCGACACGCACCATATCGCCCCCTTGTTGCAGATAGGGATCGGGGTTGAACAAGTTGTCGGCCACATCTTCCAAAATTTCCTTGATGAATTTTCCGGTCATCTCGGTGCGGTAGGCCTTGGGATAGGTAATCGCGGTTTGATTAAAGACATCCTCGACGGTGATTCCCTGCCCCGGAAGCAGGCTGGAGCCCCAGCGGAAGCCGGGCGACAGAGATATTTCGGAGTCCCGTTCCTCCAGCAGGGCGCTGCAGATCAGGTCATCAAAGGTTCCGTTAAAATTGCCGCGCCGGTAGAGAAGGCTGTCCGTGTGTCCCAGGACCTTGGTGATTTTCTTCTCGTGGGGCGCCCTAATTTTCTTGATCACGGCGGCCATTTCCGGATCCGGTTTAATGGCGTCCGATAAAACCGGAATCAGCTTGAATCGGTAATCCTTGATTTTGCCGCCCCGGACATCCAGGTCGAGGCGGGCCAGGAACTTGCCGTGGGATCCGGACGACACCATCAACGTATTATTGATTTTGATGACGCTGGGCACCGCATCGTGGGTGTGTCCGGTCAGAAGAACATCGATGCCGTCAATCCGGGAGGCCAGTTTACGATCAACGTCAAAGCCGTTGTGGCTCAGCAGCACCACCAGCTCGGCACCGGCGTTGCGGGCCGCGGCGACCCTTTTGCGCAGCAGGTTTTCCCGGATCCCGAAGGACCATTTCGGAATGAGATACAAGGGGTTAGCCACCGGCGTATAGGGAAAGGCCTGGCCGATGACGGCGATCTTTACCCCGCCCCGTTCAAAAAAAGTGTGGGATTTAAAGACTTCTTCTTCCCATTCCGTATCTCGGGCGTTACCAGCCAGGAACGGGAATTTCAGCTTTTCAATCAATTCATTCACCCGCTCCGTACCGTAGGTGAATTCCCAGTGGGCGGTCATGGCGTCAACACCAAGCGCATTCATGACATCGACCATGTCCTCGCCGCTGGTCTTCAGGGACGTATAGGACCCCTGCCAGGTATCGCCGCCGTCCAGAAGCAGCGTGTTGTTCGGGCGTTCGGCGCGGATCGCCTTGACCAGCGTCGCCATACGATCCATGCCACCGACTCGGCCATATGATTTTGCCAGTGAGGAAAAGTCATGGCTGGAAAAGGCGTAGGCTTCTTTTGATCCGGCCTTGAGGCCGAATTTGGTCAACATTTCCTTGCCGGTGATGTGCGGGGGCAGCCCGTAAGCGTCCCCAACGCCCAGATTCACGGACGGTTCGCGGAAATAAAGCGGCACCAGTTGCGCGTGGCAATCGGTAAAATTCAATAACGTAACCTGGCCAACGGAATCAAAATCCAGAAGCTCTTTTTGGGTTATGGTCTGCCGTGCAAGCGCGCGGGCGGCCAGCCCACTTGATCCGGTCAAGGCGGCGGTCGCCGCTGCAACTTGAAGAAATTGACGTCGGTCTAACAAAATCCAACTCCCTGCAAAAAAAATGGGGGAACGCGGTTTTCCGCGTTCCCCCTTAAAACAGTATTAGAAGGGGTGGTTAGTTCCTGACGGCAGGTGTTTCCACCGGCAAGCCACGTCCCCGCCAAGCAACGAACAGTTCCAGGTTGTTGTATTCATCGGAACCGACCTTAAATGGTTTCGCTCTGACCTGCTTGTTGCAGCCCTTGAACCGGCGATGGATTGACCCCGGTTTCTGCCACTTCAAACGATAGGTCGGGAAGCCGTTGCTTTGCCCTTCGGACAACAGGTTGGCGCGAATCTTGTTGCCGGCGTTGTCTTCATGGCAATGGGCGCAGGACATATCAAGCTGACCTCGGCGCTGATAGAAGAACTTTTTGCCCTTCTCGAAGAATGGAATCACCGGGCCGTCAATGCTGACGTTCATGGGCAAACCGGCGGACTGGTTGCGCACGTAAATCACCGTGCCCAGCATCTCTTTGGAGTCGAACTTCTTGAAGGGTTTTGCTTTCATGTTTTCCGTACGGCACTGGTTGATGCGTTGCTCAAGGCTCTGCATCTTGCCAAGCTTTTTGCTGTACTTGGGCCACGAGGTGCCAACGCTTTTCATCGAATCGGCGGCGGCACCGTGGCAAGACGCACAGGACTTACCGGCTTTGCCGTCTTTTTTGCTCCAAAGGGCTTCGCCTTCGTCGAGCCACAGCAATGCGGGATTGCCGAGGTCGTTATCCTGGATGGCCTGAGTTTCCTTGGTGGCATAAGTGTAACCGCTACGGCGGTCTTCCACCTGGTACTTGCCCCAGCCTTTCTTCTTGCCGGCCATCGCGGTGCCGGCAAAAGCGGAAAGACCAATCGCCAGGGCAGAGGCGACTATAATTCCTAGATTAAGCTTTTTCATGATTCCCCCTGTTTTCAAGATACTTTGATGGTGACGGTTTTTTCGGTAACCTTGCCGCCATCTTCGGTCCACTTGAAGCTCATGGGACCACTTTCCGAAGCCTTTACGTGGAAGGCGATGTAAGGATTGGCCGCCACCGCAGGATGGATGTCGGACCCAAATACTTCCTTGCCGCCATAGCTGCAGGAAAACTTGTTGATGATCTTGCGAGGAATCTTCTTCCCGGTTTTTTTGTCTTTACGCTGACCGGTTTCCATTTTGTGCGAAATCAGTGTCTTCACCAGAAAAACTTCGCCGGCTTTGACGGATTTGGGCACTTTGACTCTTGCTTTTGCCATTTTTAATACTCCGTATTTAAACCGTTAGCCGCCGCAGCCGCCGATGGTGACTTTGACTGCCTTTTTGGCCGTGTAAACCGAACCGTCGCTCATTTCAGCGACAGCGATGACGTTTTGGCTTTTCCGCAAACGCATGCGGGTGGAAACCTTGGCTTTGCCGCTCCCAGGCGTAAACCGGAAGGTAGCAACGTCAGCAACCGGGTTTTTATCGGCAAAAAGGGAAACCGCTTTGACATAATTATCATCTGTCATCGGGCTATCGACTTCAAAACCGACGGGAACAGTGTTGCCGTTTTCAGCAATCTGCGGAAGTTCAATCTTAATACGTCCCGATTTCTGCTCTTTCTTGCCGATTTTGGCCATGATGGCCTTGGCAACGCCCGCCGCATCGGCCTGGGCCTTGCCGGCGAAAAGACCGACGGCGGCCAAGGCGGCTACGCCCGTGCCCGCTTTCGTCATGAATTCACGCCGTTCGTAGGTGCGAGGTTTTTGCTTGTCTGCCATTGAAATCTCCTTGGCGTTATTTTTTGCTCGTTGTTCCTGTTGAACTACCGTTGGGTATTAAACGGCAGCCCTTTATTTGAGTGTATTCAGATATGCAATGATGTCTTCGATCTGCGCTGCCGAGAGCATCGTTTTGCCCTTGAACTTCTTCAACACCCGGGTGAAGCCGTCTTTTTTGTAAAACGCCGGCATAATGGTGTCCTCATTGGCGACTTTCGGATTAACGATTCTGAGCCTCATTTCGCCTTCGCTCATGCGGCTGGCGATACCCTTAAGGCTGGGTCCGACCTTACCGTGAAACGCTTGTTCCGGGATCGGCATTTCGTGACAGGCAAGGCAATTGCCCTTTTTACGATGAATAGCCAATTTGCGGCCGTTTTTGGCATCGCCAGCTTTCCCCGTCAGGGACTTGGGGATGCTTTCCCCATTCATGACAGTGTACATGGCTTTTTCGGCTGCAACGGCGTTAGTGGCGACAGCGAAGTTCAACGACAATCCCGCTGCTATAACGGCCAAGGTTTTGACTCCCAATGGTGCCTCCTTTGTTTTAAGTGTCGGATCCAAAAGTTAACCTGGCGCCCCTAAGACCTAAGGAATAGGGCGATGAACCCGTGATTCATAGTTGGTTTCGAAAAAATTTCCCTGTTTCGGCTATTAGTTTATTGTCTATTTTTATTTTATCATATTCTATTACAATAAATTATCAAGTGTGATATTGATGTGTTTTGCTATTTCTGATAACCGAACTGGAAAGTTTCATGCTTAAGAGTTGTTTTAATTAGGAATTTGAGAATTTCCTATCCAGGGAGCAAAGGACCCGGCCCATGAGGATTAATTGTTTTTTGTCCGCCCTTTTGGTTTCGGTGGTGGTTTTGTTAACACCTGTCGATGGTCAAGCGGAAAAAAAATTACTGCCGAATGTTGAGGCAAACGAGGAAGGCATGCATGTGCAGCCTTGGTTCAAAAATACTTTTTTGGACCTTCGTGAGGACATGGATGATGCAGCCAAGGAAGGAAAACAACTGGTGATCGTCTGGGAACAGAAGGGCTGTCCTTATTGCCGTGAAATGCACCGGGTCAATCTTCGCATCCCTGAAATTGTCAAATACATTCGCGCCAATTTCAACATTATACAACTGAACCTCTGGGGCGACCGGGAAGTGACTGATTTGGACGGCGAGGTCATGACGGAAAAGAAACTGGGACGGAAATATCGGGTCCAGTTTACGCCGACGTTACAATTTTTCCCGAAGAAGCTTGCAAAAGGATCCAAAAAACCCGGCCATGACGTCGAGGTCTGGCGTCTGCTTGGATACTGGAAGCCCTTCCACTTCATGAACACGTTCCGTTATGTGAAAGAAGAAGGATACAATTCGGAGCCAAATTTCCAGCGCTGGTTGCAGGAACTGGGCCGGAAGATGCAAGCGGAAGGCAAAGAAGTGAAGCTCTGGTAGTGGGCTCAGCCTCGGGCAAACATCGCCCGAAAAGCGTCGCCGAATTTTCCGTATTCCATGTATTTCATACCGAAAAATCCTCCAACCAGGATCGATGCCAGTGCGATAAAGGATCCCAAGGCCAGGGTTGATAGCCCCGTCACGCCTTGTCCGATCGTGCACCCCAATGCCATGACCCCGCCGATCCCCATGATTGCGCCAGCAACCATGTTGCGCACCATGTCTTCCGCATTGGTGAAGGATTCAAGCTGGAATGTGCCGGCCATTTTAGCCATCACGAACGCACCCGTGATGATGCCACCGACGGCAGCGATGCCGAAATTGATGGAAGCGCCGGTAAACGTCATCAAATACTGAAGGCTTTCACCGACCGGTGAAACAAATGTAAACGACGCCAACGGAACCGGGTCAAACTCATCCGCCCCGATGACGCCGGTGACAAACCAGGCAACGGGGATTAACGCGCCTATGATCAGCCCCCCCGTTATGTCTGTTTTCGACGCCCGGAAGGCAGAGTTCTTAAAGCAAAACCATAACATGCTTGCTACCAGCAGGCCGGTAACCGCCATTTGCGCGGTGGAAAGAGGAATAGAAGTCAGGGACGCCATGAATTCCGGCACGCCCTGGGTTTTCATACCGCTTGCCGTAAGGTCGATAAGGGTCAGCCCTTCGAGTTTCACCCTGGCAAGACCGATAAGTCCCCTGAGTGTCATGTAGGCAAAGAGACCAATGAAAATGCCGACGACTACGGATTTGAGGTTCCCGCCACCAATTCTTACCAGGGTTTTGTTACCGCACCCGCCGCCCATGGTCATGCCAAACCCGAACAGCAATCCGCCGATGATGGCGCCTGCCCAACCAAAATTGGGGGTCAGATAAATCGACTTGGCCAAATCAATTTGCCCGGTCTGGAAAAGCACCTGGCTGCCTAGGATAGCGACGGCCATGGCCAGCACCCAGGAACGAAACCGGTTCCAGTCTTCTAAAAATACGATGTCCGAAATTGCACCCATGGTGCAGAAATTGGTTCGCTGCGCCGTGGCGCCAAAAGCACCGCCGAGCAAAAAACCGATGCTCGAAACCAACAGACCTACGGGAACATTTTCCATATCGTTTAATCCTCGAGAAAAATCCAAATACCAAGGCTATTTACGCTCATATTGCTAGCAAATGTGGAGACCAAGATAATATGAAAATTTATAATTACAAATTTTATATATTGTTAAATTAGAATTTACCCATTAGGAATATACCCGTCGAAAATTGAAAACTGGCTTTTCCCCATCCCAACCTGTTTTCAGGGCGGTAAATCAAGAGTGTTGGAAGAAAACACATGGCTACCAAAATACTCGATGTTAAAGGACTGAATTGCCCGTCGCCTATTATTCAGGCGAAAAAGGCCATGAATACACTACAGGCAGGCGATACCCTGGAAATTCTTTCAACGGATCCGGGGTCAGTGAAGGATTTTGACACTTTCTGTCTGGCCACGGGCGGGAAAATAATGGAATCCGGGGAAGAAGAAGGGGTTTTCCGTTTCCTTATTCAGAAAGCCTGACGTTAAAAAAGCATTCTTCGCG
The DNA here is from genome assembly GCA_036446135.1 of Rhodospirillales bacterium. GTDB lineage: Bacteria > Pseudomonadota > Alphaproteobacteria > Rhodospirillales > Casp-alpha2 > Casp-alpha2. Next base: position 11,214 of record JAZFSL010000137.1, read on the forward strand.
CTTCTCGGTTACGTTTTCCCCCGATTTATAGCTAAAATTGAAGTTTTCACTGGTTTTTAGGAAATTCGGTGGGATACTGCCGCCGCATACCAATGGCGACCGGCGTCCTGGTCTGCCAGCCCTTCCCGGTAAATTAGAAAATAAACGGACCTAACCATGACGGATTCAATCGAAACCCTTCGCAACGTCGCCATTATTGCGCACGTCGATCACGGCAAGACCACGCTTGTCGACGAATTTTTACGCCAGTCCGGCACGCTAAAGGAATTCGGCGAGTCCAAGGACCGGGTGATGGATTCCAATGATCTGGAACGCGAACGCGGAATCACCATTCTGGCCAAGAACACGGCCATTCGCTGGAACGAATGGCGTATCAATATTGTCGATACGCCTGGCCACGCCGATTTCGGCGGCGAAGTGGAACGGATATTGTCGATGGTCGATTCGGTTCTTTTGCTGGTCGACGCCGTCGAAGGCCCGATGCCACAAACCCGGTTTGTTACGTCCAAGGCGCTGGCTCAAGGGCTGCGCCCCATCGTGGTCATCAATAAGGTGGATCGGCCCAGCGCCCGTCCCGATTGGGCCGTGGACCAGACCTTTGATTTGTTCGATCGCTTAGGGGCGACAGACGAACAACTGGATTTCCCGGTCATTTACGCGTCGGCTATTCAAGGCTGGTCCTCGTCTGACCCGGCGGCAAAGGGCGATAATATGGACCTGCTGTTCCAGACCATCGTTGATCATTGTCCACAACCGGATGTCGATGTGGACGGGCCCTTGCAGCTTCAGGTCAGCGCGCTCGACTATTCCAGCTATGTCGGTGTTATCGGTATCGGCCGTATCCAGCGCGGTAAAGTTGCCCGCAATACCGAGGTAACGGTCATTACCGATGATGGTAAAACCCGTAAAGGTCGGGTGTTGCAAATCCATGGTTTCCACGGCCTGGAACGCGTTGAACTGGAAGAAGCCGAAGCCGGGCAGATTATTACCTTTACCGGGCTTGATGAATTAAATATTTCGGACACTTTGTGCGACCCGGAAAATGTGGAAGCATTGTCGCCGCTTATCGTTGACGAGCCGACCATCACCATGACCTTTCAGGTCAACAATTCTCCCTTCGCCGGGCGCGAAGGAAAATTTGTCACCAGCCGCAGCCTGCGCGAACGGCTGGATCGGGAATTGATCCACAATGTCGCCCTTCGGGTCGAAGACACCGGTGACCCGAACCGCTTCAAGGTATCGGGCCGTGGCGAGTTGCATCTTTCTATCCTGATCGAGACTATGCGGCGCGAAGGGTTTGAACTCGCCATTTCTCGCCCTGAAGTGATTGAGAAAATCATCGACGGAGATACCTGCGAACCCTGGGAAAACCTGACCCTTGATATCGAGGAGCAGCACCAGGGATCAGTTATGGAAAAACTAGGCGAGCGGCGCGGGGAACTCCTCGAAATGGTGCCGGACAATAACGGCCGGGTGCGTCTTGAATACCGTATTCCGAGCCGCGCTCTGATCGGATACCAGTCGGAATTTTTGACCACCACATCCGGCTCCGGCCTGATCTATCACGCGTTCGATTGTTATGGCCCCAAGGCCAACGGCCAATTGGCGGAACGCCAAAACGGCGTGCTTGTTTCCATGGCCAGCGGCAAGGCATTGGGGTATGCTCTGTTCAATCTCCAGGAACGCGGCCAGATGTTTATCGGCCACGCCACCGAAGTTTATGAAGGCATGGTCATCGGCATTCATTCCCGCGATAATGATTTGAACGTCAACCCGTTGAAGGGCAAACAACTGACGAACGTTAGGGCGTCGGGGACGGATGAAGCGATCGTCTTGACCACGCCTATTCCGTTGACCCTGGAATACGCGATGGAATTTATTGATAACGATGAACTGGTTGAGGTGACGCCGAAATCGATCCGGATTCGGAAGAAACTTCTTATCGGACATGAAAGAAAGAAAGCCTCTCGAGCCGCCTGAGTTTCATCCCGTTTCTCAATATTTCGGCTTTGATTTATCCCCTTCCATGCTGCGTATCAACAACATCACGTACCGCATCGGCCCCAGGGTTTTGCTGGAACAGGCCAAGGCGAGCATCAATCCCGGCCACATGGTCGGGCTGGTGGGCAGAAACGGCACCGGCAAGACGACGCTGTTGCGTCTGATCACCGGAGAAATTGATCTCGACAATGGCAGCATCGAAATACCGTCGCGCTGGCGTATCGGCGTATCTACACAAGAAGCCCCCGATGGCCCTTTAAATCTGATTGATACAGTTCTCGAAGCGGATGAGGAACTGACGTCGCTGACGGATGAGGCGGCGACGGCGACGGACCCGGAACGGATTGCTGAAATCCATGCCCGGCTTCACGCCAAGGGCGCGCATCACGCGCCGGCCCGGGCGGCGCGTATTTTGGCCGGGCTGGGGTTCGATGAGGAAGCGCAACAGAAACCGTGCAACGATTTTTCCGGTGGTTGGCGAATGCGGGTGGCGTTGGCCTCATTGCTGTTCACGGAACCTGACCTGTTGCTGCTGGACGAACCGACCAACCACTTGGACCTGGAAGCGCGCCTCTGGCTGGAAGAATATTTGCGCCGCTATTCCGGCACCGTTCTCATCGTCAGCCATGACCGGGATTTGTTGAACAAGGTTGTCGGGCAAATCCTGCATTTGGAACACGGGCGGTTGAAGATGTATCAGGGGGGCTACGATCAGTTTGAAAACACCCGCCGCTTACAGCTGGAATTGAACGCCAAGGCCCGCGTTAAACAAGATGCCCAGCGCGCCCACATTCAGGAATTCGTCGACCGCTTCCGCTACAAAGCGACGAAGGCCAAACAGGCGCAGTCGAGAATGAAAATGCTGGCCCGTATGGAACCGATCCCCGAAGACCGGGAAGAAGGCAGTGTTACCTTCGCCTTTCCCGAGCCCGATCCTTTGGCGCCGCCCCTTTTCAGCGCCGACAAAGTTTCCATCGGCTATGACGGCGTGGCGGTGTTGAAAAATCTCGACTTCCGGCTCGATGAAGATGACCGCATTGCCCTTTTGGGCGCCAACGGCAACGGCAAATCGACGTTGATTAAATTATTGGCCGGACGGCTGGAAGCCATGTCCGGCCACGTGACTAAATCCCGGAAATTCCGCGTCGGGTATTTTGCCCAGCACCAGACGGACGAACTTGACCTGGAAGCAACGCCCTTGATCGAAATGTCCCGCAAGCGCCCCCGCGACCTGGATGTACAACTCAGATCGCAACTTGGCCGTTTCGGGTTTTCCCAAGAACGGGCCGATACCAGGGTCGGCAGCCTGTCCGGCGGCGAAAAGGCCAAGTTGCTGTTTGCCCTGATGACCTGTGACAAGCCGCATATCCTTTTGCTGGACGAACCGACGAACCATCTGGACGTGGTTTCCCGCGAGGCCTTGATCCAGGCTATCAACGGCTTCCAAGGGGCGGTTATTATCGTCAGTCATGATCCACACATCATTAAATTGACCGCAGACCGGTTCTGGCTGGTAGCCGACGGCGGGGTCGCCCCCTATGACGGCGACCTTGAAGATTACCGGAACCTGTTGCTGGGGCGCGGCAATGGCGGTAACGGCGGCAAAAAACAAAAACCGGCGCCTGAAGAAAATAATGCCCAGACCAAAAAGCAAATGCGCCAGGCCACCGCTGAAGAAAGAAAGGCCAAGGCGTCCCTCAAAAAACAACTGGTTCGGGCCGAAACAGGGGTCCAGAAACTTGAGGCCAGGAAAACGGAACTTCAGGATGCTTTGGCGGCGCCGGAACTCTATGAAGGGTCCAACGTGGACCTGCTGGAACTGCAAATGCAATATGCCGAGACGGAAAACGACCTTGCCGCCGCTGAAGAAGCCTGGGTCGATCTGCAGGAACAGTGGGAGCAGTTATGATGGGGCCATATATTC
>JAZFSL010000138.1:0-11841 GCA_036446135.1 Rhodospirillales bacterium
GCCGCTGGCGATCCTGTTTTACATGACGGCGGTGCAACTGCCGCTCGGCCTGATACCGGCGCTGTTCGACTGGGTCACGCCCGGCATGGCCCATGCACCGTGGCTGATTACCGTCGGTCTGGCTGGGTTGTCGGCGCATTTCTGCATGGTCAAAGCCTTTTATTATGCCGACGCCATCGTCGTCATTCCCATGGATTTCATGCGCCTGCCGCTGATCGCGGTGGTCGGGCTGTTGTTATATGGCGAGCCTATCGACCTTTGGGTGCTCATCGGCGGGCTGATTATCTTCGCCGGCACCTTCCTGAATATCGTAAAAGACGGCAAGCGCGCCTGAGCCCTTTATTTTTTCTTGGGGCCATGCATACTCGGCGGCCCAATAGCCTAAGCAGGATCAAAACCGATGCGTGATTTCCATTTTCCCGGCCGTTCCACGGCGCATGGCGTGGGCGGCATGGCCGCCACATCTCACCCGTCGGCGACGCTGGCCGCTATCGACATCCTGCGCCAGGGCGGCAACGCTGTCGATGCAGCCATTACCGCGTCGGCCGTGCTCGGTGTCATTGAGCCGCAATCGACCGGCATCGGCGGCGACTGTTTTTGCATTTACGCGCCCAAGGGCGACATGTCCAAGGCCGTCACCGTCAACGGGTCGGGCAAGGCGCCGGGCAAGGCGACGGTGGAATATTTTCTAAATCAAGGTATCGACAAGATCGACCTGACCACCGCCCATTCCGTCAGCGTGCCGGGCGCCGTCGATGCATGGACCAAAATACTGGCCGAATACGGCACCTTTGCGCTCGACAAGGTTCTAGCCCCCGCCATTGATTTCGCCGAAAACGGCTATGTGGTGGCGCCGAGCATCCATTACGACTGGGTCGCGCATATAGACAAGCTATTGCTGACCGAAAGCGCCACCGCCAAAATGCTGATCGACGGGCGGCCGCCCAAGGTCGGCGAGGTAATGAAAAACCCGTGGCTGGCCGATACCCTTCGCGCCATCGCCGAACAAGGCCGCGACGGCTTTTACGCCGGACCGGTGGCCGACGACATCGTCGGCTATCTCAATTCATTAGGCGGCCTGCATACGCTGGACGATTTTGCCGCCCAGACGTCGGATATTGTTGAGCCGATTTCATCAACGTACCGTGATTACGCCGTCACCACGGTGCCGCCTTCCAATCCCGGCCTGGCGGCGCTGATGATGCTGAATATCCTCGAAGGCTTCGACCTTGCATCCTTTGGCCCGATGAGCGTTGAGCGCCTGCACCTGATGGCGGAAGCGACGCGCCAGGCCTTTAATGCACGCGAAGGGCAGGTCGGCGATCCGGACTTCGTCGATGTCGATGTAGAGAAACTGATTTCCAAGGAATTCGCGGACGAGATGCGCGCCAACATCAGCCTCGATAGGGTCTCGGAGGTTGATGACATCTTTACACCGGCGCATCCGGACACCGCCTACCTCACCGTCGTCGACAAAGACCGCAACACCATATCGTTCATCAATTCGGTGTTTTATTCCTTCGGCTCCGGCCTGGTAACGCCCAACACCGGCGTCGTCTTGCAGAACCGGGCCGCCGGCTTCCACATCAAGGAAGGTCACCCGAACGCTATTGAACCGGGCAAACGTCCGCTGCACACGATCATGCCCGGCATGCTGTCAAAAGACGGCCGGGCGGTGATGCCCTTTGGCGTCATGGGCGGGCAATACCAGGCCGTCGGCCAGACCCAGGTGGTGACAAACGTCGTCGATTACGCCATGGACGCGCAGGAGGCCATCGACCTGCCGCGCTCGTTCTGGTTTGAAGGCACCTACGAGTTGGAAAAATGCATTCCAGGCGAGACCAAGGCGGGGCTTGAAGCGCTCGGTTACATCTGCGGCCCCGTCGACCCGCCCCACGGCGGCGCCCAGGCGATTTTAATCGACTGGGAAAACGGCACGCTGGAAGGCGGCTCAGACCCGCGCAAGGACGGGATTGCGCTGGGGTATTGATGCTCACGCCAGCCCGCCGGCAAATCCTTCGGTTTTTCTGTCGTGAACGAGGGCCAGTCTGACCGCGCCGCGGCAATGGCGGGCTTTGCAGGGGGTCATGCGTTCCAGTTCGTCCATGTAGCTGAATTGCAGTTCCGGCTGGCGGGCCAGCGCCGCGATATCGACATAATGGGTATAACCACAGCGCTTGCAGGTGGCCTCTACGCGCTGGTCTCCGTCGATGTCGCGCAACTGAAGTTCGCGTTTCCAGTTCATCACCAGAAATCCTCGGCTAGCGGAATTCGCGCATAGGAAATCTTGCCGCCGGCATTGCCGCCGGGCGGCGGTGTCCACGGGCCGATACTGAGCACGGTTTTTCCGTAGCGGGTATTGAGATTATCCATCACCGCGCTGATTGTGTCCCAGCGCCGTTGTTCCCGGTCGTCGCCCAGGAACAGATCAAGCTGGCGCTGACCCGCCGGGGACAGATCGAGCAGCGTCACACTCATGCGGATGATTCCGACGTCTTTCGGCAAGGCATATTTCGCCCGTTTCCACAACACGTCAAGCGCCGCCAGGCAGGCCCGGTCATCAGACACGACCGGCAGCCTGCATTGATCGAACCACTTATCTTCGCGCCTGCTATTTTTCATGGCCAGCCACAGCCACAAACGCCCGGCAAAGAAGCCCTCGCGGCGCATCCGGCGGGCCGCCTTGATCAGCAGCAGGCGCGAAAAGTTGCAGGCATGATCCATGCTTCGCAGCGCCGGCGGCAGCACACGGCCATGACCGAACATGCCCCGGCGCGACGGCGGGGTTTTTACATCATAGCCGTGCAGCGCATACCAGAGACGTTCTCCGGTGACGCTGTTCCAGAGCTTGCGCATCTGTTTCGGTTGCAGCGCCAGCACGCCCGCCATGTCGAAAACACCGGCCTGCATCAGGCGTTTTTCCATGCGCTTGCCGATGCCGGGAATATCCTTGAAGGGAACCGCCAGCAGCGGCCCCGGCATATCTTGCGGCCGCCAGATGGTGACGCCGTCGGGCTTGTTTATCTTGCCGCCGATCTTGGCAAGCTGCCGGTTGGCGGCAAAACCGATGGAACACGTGATGTAAGGGCCGATAAAATCGCGGATGCGGGTTTTGATGCGCTCGGCCAGGCCTTCGGGATCGCGGATATCCTGAAGCCCCAGATCGCAGGTGACTTCGTCGATGGATTTGACGGCGGCGACGGGAATAACGGCGGCAATCTCGCTCAGAAGCGCGTTGTGCGCCCGCCGGTAAAGATCGGGGCTTTGCGGCACCAGCACCATATCGGGACAAGCCTTAAGCGCGTCGGCGATTTTCATAACGTTTTTGGCGCCTTGCGCTTTTGCCTCCTTGGAACACGCAATGACGCAGGTGTGCCGGGTGCCCGCAAACGGCACCACCCCCACCGGGCGGCCCCGCAGATGCGGGCGCGCCTGCTGCTCGACGGAGGCGAAGAAGCCGTCAAAGTCCAGATAGAGCCGCTCAATGGTCTCGGGCTTGCGCACAGTTGTCCTTGATTGGTTTGCGGGAACCGACCATTGAACAAAACATGAACATTTGAGTCAAGAGGGTTTAGTGCGGCAAAATCAACGCTTGGGCGAGAAATCCTTGAACGCCGCCATGACCTCGTCGATGACCCCCACCCATTGGCCTCGCTCCGTCTGTCGGAACAGCTGCACCGATGAATACCAGGGGCTGTTGTCGCGGTCCGCCAACCACCGCCACATAGGCATTACCGGCAACATCATCCACGTCGGCTTTCCCAGAGCGCCAGCAAGATGCACGGTTGTATTTGAAATGGAAATCACCAAATCCATGGCATCGATCTGGGCCGCAAAAGTGTCCAGATCTGCCAACTGATCGACTTCTGGGTCGTCAATGATCGAAACCCCCGTTTTCTCCTCGAATTCTTTTCGTTCATCCAAGGTGTCGCCATATTGCAAGTTAACCAGCCGGATACCCGGCTTTGCCGCCAGCGGCGCCAGGGTTTCCAAAGGCATAGACTTATTGCCACCGATGTTCGGATTGGCGCTACCCCAGGCAATACCGACCAACAGATTGTCGCTGCCAGCCAGATATTTTTGATGCAATTGATCTCGGTGATCTTCGTCCGCCACCAGAAAAGACTTCCGGTCCGGAAAGGCGGAAAAATCCGAGCGCAGCCAACGCCCGAGGCTGCCGCCGGAAATCTGGTAATCGATTCCGTCCATGGCTTCCGTCAGGACGCCATGCCGCCGCGCCAAGCATCGCACATCGGGGAAAGATCGTTCAAACAACGCCTTCAATCTGGGGTCACATTCGAGAACGACGCCAGCCCCGGCGGCCTGCAAATCAGGGACCATGGAGGAGAACATGACCTCGTCACCGACGCCCAACTCGCCCCACACCATTACCGATTTTCCATCCAGCGGCTGGCCCGCCCAGATCGGCTGGTCGAAGGCGCTCGAACGATTTTCTTCGTTGTGGCGATGCCATTCGCGGACTTCATAGTTTTCCCAGGCCTCGGCCAGGCGACCCTGCAAAAAATAGTGTTCGCCAAGAATTTCCAGGCTGCGGTGATGCTTGGGGTCGATCTCCAGGGCGCGCTCGACGGCGGCAAAAGATTCTTCCTGTTTGCCCTGGCACAACAACACCCTGGCCAGACTGCGGAAAATGATGGCCCGGTCCGGGACTATTTCCGAAGCCTTGCGGCAGGCGTCTTCGGCTCCTTCGAGGTCGCCCAGATCTTCCAGCACGGTTGCCAGGTTGTACTGCGTATCGGCGTTGCCCGGCCTAAGCTCCAGGCTTTTCCGATAGGCGTCCCGGGCACCTTCCAACTTGTTCTGTTTTTTCAAAACATGGCCCAGGTTTTTCAATACACCGGGCTCGTTCGGGGCCAGGGCCAGAGACTGTCCGTAGGCGGTCTCTGATTCTTCAAAATCACCTTTTTCCGATAGCGCCGTGCCCAGCATATCCAGCAACGTCGGCTGGTCAGGGCATTTTTTGACGCCGAATTTGAGGATTTTGACGGCGACGTCGGGTTTCCTAGCCTGCAACGCCACCATGCCACGCAACTGATATACGTCGGGCAGCCCCGGCTGGCTCTTATCCAGGGCGCGCAACAGGGTGGCGGCCTTGTCCAATTGGCCGGTTTGGTAAAGCTCCAGTGCGTTTTGAAACATCACCTCAGGTTCCATCCGATCTTTTTAAAGGATTAACGCTGTCGGCCAAGAATTATTTTGCCCGCCCCGCGATCCCCCTGTCCCGCCATTGCCCAACATTGCCCCGGGGCTGGCGCTTTGGCACAATAGCGCATGATGCTGGAACAAGGCCTTCAACTGCACATGGCTGGCGACCTGGCGGGAGCGGCCCGGCTCTATCAAAAAATCCTAGCCCAGGACCCCGGGAACGCCGAGGCGCTTAACCTCTTGGGCGTCGTCGCCCTGCAGGGCGAAGACTATGGCCAAGCCACTCGGCTGATCAGCCAGGCCATTACCCTGGACGAAGCCAACCCCGGCTACCTTAACAATCTGGGCCAGGCCCTGGACGGGGCAAAAAATCCGGGCGGCGCCGTCGAATGTTATGAAAAATCCCTTATCCTCGATCCCGGCAATGCCGATGTGCTCAATAATCTGGGTGTTTTGCTGCATGAGATGAACCGCCTCGACGAGGCGCAAACGTCTTGCGAACTGGCGCTTGCTCTGGAAGCTGACGACCCCGAAATTCACCACAACTACGGCGTCTTATTACTGGCACGGGGTGCAGCCGTTCACCGAACAAGGCCTGCGCCACTCCATCGCCTTCGATATTATCTAGTCTTTGTCGGCCAACGGCCCCCAATCTCTATCGGCCAGGGGACCGAGGGCATCGAGCAGGGGGCCCAGGTGTTTTTCATATTTTTTCCAGCGCTTGATCGCCGATGCATAGAGGGGCTGGCGCACCTGGGCGGCGCTGGCGGTGCGCACCGCACGCTTGGTTTTGTGGAAATCCAGACAGGCGTCCTGCCAGCCCAGCCCGCAAAATTCCAACATTTTCCGCATCACCGGCTCCGGTTCGGCGATAAGGGCTTCGTAATCGAGATCGAAGATCTGGCCGCCCAGCACAGCCCGCCAGTGATCCATCAGCCGGGCATAAAGGACGTAATAACGCCCGAGCTCTCCCTGGTCGTAGGTGAATTTCTGGCCGCCCGGAAACAGATGCTCAAAATTCGACAGGCACGTGTCCATGGCATCGCGGCGGCAATGGATGATCCTGGCGCCTGGAAGACTAAGCGCAATAATGCCGGCGAAGAAAAAATTGCGCGGCATCTTGTCGGTAATCCGGGGAACGCCGGGCGCCAGTGGGGATAGATTAGCCATATAGGCCTCGCCCAAACCCCGGAATTGTTCCGCCGAAAAACCGCTGATGGCGTCCGTCCATTTTTTTTCGGCAGTAAAATCACGAATGACATTGGCCAGAAAATTAAGTTCCCCGGCGCCGTGGACGTTCGAATGGCTGGCCAGGATCTGTTCCACCAGCGTCGTGCCGGAACGCGGCATGCCGATGATGAAGATGGGCGTGGCGTCTTCGAACCCCTGGTCCTTGTGGCTATCAAAAAACTTCCTGTCAAATACGTCCATGATCCGATCGACCCGTTTTTCGTCATCGGCGACGTCATAATCCAGCATGTCCCGTTTTAACCGGTTGGCGCCGGCAATGACCTCAAATTCCCGGTCATGCTCGCCGATATCGCCATAGGCCTTGCCGAGCGAGTAATCCAGATACATAATTTTTTCCCGGGCTTTTTCCGAACCCCTATCCAACCGGACGCGGAATTTTTCCATGGCCTTAATGTCGGCATCACCGGGGATGAATTTTTTGACCCTGGAAAGGTTGTAATAGGTCTCGGCGCCTTCCGGGTTGATTTCTAAAATCCGCCGGCACAACGTTTCAGCCGCATTATGCTCGCCGGCCTCTTTTTTCAAAATGGCCATATTGCTGAGGACGTCTTCGGCGTCCGGGTTGAGTTCGAGCGCGCGCTCATAGCTCGCCATGGCGTTTTCCGCATCACCCTGGTCCTGATACAGGGCCCCTAAGTTGTTGTGGACGGCTCCATCGCCGGGGACAATCTCGATCACGCGTTTGAAGCACGCGATGGCCTCGTCCGGTTTATCTTGCATGGATAGCACGTTGGCCAGATTATTGAGGGCGCCCACGTCGCCAGCGTTCACCGCTAGTGCCCGGTTGAAACATTCAGCCGCATTGTTCAGCTTGCCCCGGTTTTTGAGTACGTCGCCCAGGTTGACGAGAATTTCCCCGTCGCCTGGATTGTTCGCAAGCGCGCGGCGGTAACAATCTTCGGCCTCGTCAAATTTGCCTTGATCTGCATACACTTTCGCCAGATTTTTGAGAGCGCCCGCATGACCAGGATCATTCTTGATGGCGCGTTTGTAATATTTCGCCGCCTCGCCCAGTTTTCCCAGCGCCCGGCAGGCTTCTCCCAGGTTGTTAAGAAACTGCGGATTCTTCGGTCGTCGTTTGACCGCCCTGGTAATCAGCTCGACGGCGTCTTCCACCCGGTCGGACTGGAACCTGACAACACCCAGAAGATGAAGAGCGTCCGCATTGGCCGGGTCGGCGTCCAGGATCTGTTGGTAAAGCTTTTTGGCTTCATCCAGTTTTCCCGAATGATGATGCGCCAACCCCTGCTCCAGGACCAGAAGCGCTTCGTCCGGTGTCATGGCCGCCCCCCTGCTTGGCTATTATCCCTAGAGACTTATAGATAACCAAGAGCCAGGACAAACAAAAACCGGAGCTCCTAAGAGCCCCGGTTGATGTCTTGAAAAGGATTACTGGTTAGCCCGAAGGCTTTCCTGATCCTTATGTTTATCCAATCGCCTTAGAAGTTAAATTGGGTATTAAGGGTGATGACGTCGATATCGTCTAAGTCACCGCCACCTGCACCCGCCCTTTCGTATGCTAAGTTCTCATAGTTTAAGGCGATATGCGCGCCGATGGCATCAAACTTCTGAAGGACGGTGAACGATAAAGCGTTGGCTTCGTCACCCACAGCGACAAGGTCGGAGGTTTCGTTCCACGCGACATTGAAGTGAGTCTTGCCGGTGCCGAAGACCTTGGCTATGTAACCAACAGCTACGTACACATTCTGCGGATCCTCACGACCGGCTGCTTTCATGCTCTGTTCCGACCAGGAAACGGAAGCGTTGATTCCGCTGTCATGCAACACGGCGCCGGAGATACCCTGTCTGCTTTCAACAGTTGTGCTGGTCCCCGACGTATTAGTGTACCCGGCCTTGACAAGAGCCTTAATGCCACCAAACTTACCGGAATATTTGGCGCCAACTTCGGTGCCACCACCGCCGTTTAACGAAGCCGCAAGACTGAGACCCCCAAACTTCGGCGCGTCATAACGAAGGACATCCGTACGGCTGGTCATGTCGAAGTTGGAAAACGCCCCGCCGACCTTTACGCCGGACCTGCTGCGGCCAGTAGCGACTGGATCTACGAATTCAAGGCCGAGGCCGTAGGTCGCGCCACCCGAAAGTTGTATGGCACCGACACCGGCAAGGCTGGCTTCGGTCGCGCCGTTGGCGGCGGCATTGGTGTTACCGAGGCTGAGCTTACCCATCTGCTTGTGGCTGACCCAGACGAAGTTGTGACGGTTTTCCCAGCCCTTGTCGGCATTGGTATCACCGTTATCACCCAGGAACGCACTATGATTCCTGTTCGAATTCGGAATTTCCAATTCGATGCCGGCACCGGCGGAAACGTTTTCGTTCAGCTTGCCGGAGGCGATCCATCGAATACGTGATTCGCTGGTGCCACCGTCAGTGATGAACAACTGGTCTTCGGTGCCATCATCGGCATACATCAGCGACCTGGTAACATAACCACCAACGGCCAGGCTGTTCTTGCCGGAACTTTTAATTCCGGCGTTGGCATCAGGCGCGGCAACAGGCGCGGCAATAGCAACCAACGCAGCAGCGGCAACTGAAGATTTCAATACAGATTTGATATTCACTTTACTCTCTCCTTTAGCAATTTTTGTTTTGGGGTAGTCCCTTAAAGAAATTGAAAACCCCCTCAAAGCCATTACGGCCGACTTGAGGTGCTTCCGACCTCTTGTCAGTGAGGACTTTACCGCCTTCCGGCTTATATTGAAGCTAATAATGGCAAAATTGGGTTTTTTAAGCCACGGCGTGCTAAATAAGCAACACACTGAAAACCCCCGTATTCTTTGATTACTACGATCCGGTTGCGGAAATCCCCCTAAAACCCCACATTTTCCGCCGACCAGGCCGAATAGGGCCAATAGGACATCGCCTTTTAATTGTCAGAGTAATCCCGTGCTTTTCAAGGCAATCACCCGCTTCACCAACGTCGGTGTTTTTTAGGGACACTCTTAGGACAGGTCCGTGGGCAGCAAAAAACTTCAGAATCCAGGTATTTCCGGCGAATCCTCACCGCCGACCCGGCGCAGCAACCGGCCACGGTGGCAGCGTTGCTCGCCACGATGTTCCCGCATTTCACCCTGCCCCTATTACCGAACAGGCCTTTCCCGATCCACCCGACATCCTGATCGCCGATATCGGCTCTTCAACGTACTGTGATTATTCGTTGGGCAGTCTGCCACTATAATGCATAGTCCGGTTTCTTTCTCGTTACCTCTCGTTACCCCTTGAGGGGCAAGACAACATAAGGATGCGCGCATGTTCCCTTTGTCGCACATGATGAAGTCCTTCGTCCGCGTCGGCACGCTCAAGGTGATCGATGTCGGCGGCAACGAACATGTGTTTTCCGGAGAACCGGGCCCGAACGTCACCAGGCGGCTCAGCGACAAATCGCTTTACCACAAGCTTGTCTTCAATCCTGAGCTGAATGCTGGTGAAGCTTATATGGATGGTCGAATGACTTTCGAAAATTCGACGTTGCGTGATTTCCTGACGCTGATTTCCATCAATCGCATATCGCTTGGATCGTATCCGGTGCAGAAGATTCTTCGGCGCCTATCGCGTCAGTTCAAAAAATTCCAGCAGGCGAACCCGGTCGGCAAGGCGGCTGAAAACATTGCCCATCACTATGATCTGGGGAACGATTTCTATCGGCTGTTCCTGGACGAGGGTATGCAATATTCCTGCGCCTATTTCCTCAGCGACGACGACACGCTGGAGCAGGCGCAACGCAATAAACTGCGGCTCCTGGCGGCCAAGCTCAACCTTTCTCCGGGTCAAAGAGTGCTGGATATTGGCTGCGGCTGGGGCGAGCTTGCGCTCTATCTGGCAGCCCTGAACGACATTGAAGTCGTTGGCATCACGCTTTCCAGAGAGCAGCATGAAAAAGCACAAAGCCGGGCTCAAAGCGCCGGCATGGGCGAGCGCGTCCGTTTCGAGCTCAAAGACTACCGCGAGGTGGAGGGACGCTTCGACCGCATTGTCTCGGTTGGCATGTTCGAACATGTCGGGGTCCATCATTACGGTGAATTTTTCGCCAAGATTAATGAACTCATGGACGATGACGGCATCGCGCTGATTCATTCCATTGGCCATATGTCTCCGCCCGGAACCGCCAGCCCGTGGCTTCGAAAATACATTTTTCCAGGCGCCTACTCACCGGCCCTGTCCGAGGTATTTGATGTCGTCGAACAGAACAGCCTGTGGGTCACGGACCTGGAATTTTTGCGGCTCCATTACGCCAAGACCCTGGCCCATTGGATGCAGCGCTTCGAAGCCAACCGCGACAAGATCGAGGCCATGTATGATGAGCGGTTTGGCCGGATGTGGGAATTCTACCTGGTCAGCGCGGAAATGATGTTCCGTACGGGAAGTCAGTTCGTCTTTCACATGCAATTGGCCCGCAAACGTGACGCCGCGCCAATCATCCGTGACTACATCACGGACGCCCAACGGACATACGCGAAGTTGGAAAAAGACACCCCCTTGCCGCCCTTCGTGACACCAAAACCTCCCGCTTAGCATTAGGCGCAGAGAAGAAAACCTGTGTGAGCTTGCGGCCACGCCGGGGAATTGGCTGAGTTCAAGCCTTAGTATTCACAAATAAATCACGAAAAAGTGAGTAATTTAGTAAAACAACTGTGAAGTACTCGTGAGATTTGCGTGATTTGAATAAAAATTCACACCACAAAAAAACGTTAAACACCATCAAATATTTCCAACTTATTGGTTTTATTGCTCCTTATTGCATAACGTCTATTTGATTGATGTTTAAGTGACCAAGTAATCAGCGAGTTCTATATTTAATATTGAAATTTCCGGTATTGTCCGGAAAACGCAAATAAAGAAGGAGTAATCTCATGGTTAACGTAAAAATAAATCAAACTCTTACCGCCCTGGCGCTAGGCCTCGCCATCAGCCTGACGAGCGCCTTCTCCGCCACTGCCAATGACGATGTCTATGCCGATTCCTACTTTGACGCCGACAATGGCTTCGTCGCCCAGACCGGTACGCCGATCGAGCAAGCCGCCGTTCCGGTCCATATCCAAGAGGCGATGGAAATCCACTAACACCCCCTTCCCCTTCCTCCCCCGACGAAAGGGAAGCATAAAGCCCGGGTTGAAAAACCCGGCCTTTTGTTATCCCTTTCGCGGGCCCTTCGGCCCCTTTCCCCGCCTCTTTTTTATTGTCCCTGTCGCGGGTCCTTCGACCCCGCTCCCCGCCTCTTTTTTTCTCTGCGCTTGATTATCCCTGGACCCGCGAGTGGAAAGCGGGACAAATAGAAAAATGACCAGGGAATTGGAAAAAGCCTTTGACCACCTCAAGGCGGGCCGTCACGCCGACGCTGCCTTGCTGGTTGAAGAGATATTGCAGGCCGAACCTGAAAACCCCGCCGCGCACCATTTGGCGGGG
>JAZFSL010000139.1:0-5636 GCA_036446135.1 Rhodospirillales bacterium
GGGCAACTCGGCAAGTCCTGCCGTGTTGGTAATGGCTGCCAGCTTGTCCAGCGGAAGTTCCTCGGCAAGCCTTTTCCAGGCAACGAGGCGGCGGCGCCTCGGGCAGGCACTGGAATCGATGCCCAACAGGTTAATACCGCGCAACAGGAACGGCATGACCGTGGTTTCGAGCTTGAACCCCGACGCCAGTCCGACGGCGGCACAACTGGCATGGGTGCGGAGCGCCGCCAGGCCTGAGTGCAGCGTCGGCCCGCCGACGCTGTCGATGATCCCGGCCCAGCGTTCTTTACCCAACGGGCCTTTGGGCGGTTCCGCCAATTCGTCGCGACCGATGATTTCCGTGGCCCCCAGGGCGGTCAGATAATCGTGCGTTTCCGCCCGCCCGGTCGACGCGGTGAGGCCGTAGCCGAGATGGGACAGGATCGAAATAGCGATGGAACCGACGCCGCCGGCGGCCCCGGTGACTAATACGTTATCTTTCGTGTCTGGCGAAAGCCCGTGATCTTCCAGCGCCATGACCGCCAGCATCGCGGTGTAGCCCGCCGTGCCTATAGCCATGCATTTCTCGGTCGAAAGCCCGTCGGGTACCGGCACCAGCCAGTCGCCCTTGACCCGGGCGCGGGTCGAAAAACCGCCCCAATGGATTTCCCCGACGCGCCAGCCGTTCAACACCACCTTGTCGCCGGGCTTGTAATCGGGATTGTCCGACGCCTCGACCGTACCGGAAAAATCGATGCCGGGGACATGCGGGTAGTCGCGCACCAGACGGCCCAGCCCCTGGACGACCATGCCGTCCTTGTAATTCAACGTCGAATATTCGACCCCGACCGTGACGTCGCCTTCGGGAAGGCGGTCGTTATCGAGCGTTTGGATGGAAGACGTAACTTTGTGTTCGTCATCTTCTTCCAGAAGGAGGGCCGTAAACTGATTGTCGTCGGTCATGGAGATTTCCTCTGTTAATCAACTAGTGTCCAGGCCAGCGTTTCGCCAGCCATAAAAGGCTTAAGGACCTCTTGCCCGTCAATAACGACCTCATCGGGGATAGAAGCTTCGCCCCGTTTCAGAGATATTGTCTGCTCGTTGACGGGCAGGCCGTAAAATGCCGGGCCGTTTAAGGAAGCGAAAGCCTCGAATTTATCCAGCGCACCTTCCTCGTCGAACACCTGTGTGTAGAGTTCCAGCGCCGAGGGGGCCGAGAAAATACCGGCGCAGCCACAATCGCTTTCCTTGGTGCTAACGGGATGGGGCGCGGAATCGGTGCCTAAGAAAAATTTACTGTCCCCCGATGTCACCGCCTTGCGCAGCCGCAAACGATGGCTGTCGCGTTTCGCCACCGGCAGGCAGTAGAGATGCGGCCTCAAACCGCCCAGGAACATGTCCGAGCGGTTAATCATCAGATGATGGACGGTAATAGTGGCGGCAACGTTTTCCCCTGCGGCCAAGACAAATTCAACGGCATCCGACGTGGTCACGTGCTCAAACACCACTTTCAGGCCGGGGAAATCACGGGTCAACGGGATGAGGGAACGCTCGATAAACACCGCCTCGCGGTCGAAGACATCGACCGACGGGTCCGTCGTCTCGCCGTGAACAAGCAACGGCATGCCGGCCTTTTCCATGCCCGCCAAGACGCCGGAGATATTGGCAATATCCGTCACGCCACTATCGGAATTGGTCGTCGCGCCCGCCGGGTAAAGCTTGGCCGCGGCGAAGACGCCCGTATCGAAGCCGCCGATCATATCGCCCAAGTCCAAATGCTCGGTCAAATAACACGTCATCAGAGGCGTCAAGGCGGCGTCTTTGGCGAGTGCCGCTCCGATACGCTCTCGATAAGATATGGCCTGGGCCGTCGTCGTCACCGGCTGAGACAGATTGGGCATGACGATGGCGCGGGCAAAGGCGCGAGCCGTGAACGCCAACACGGCTGCCATCATGGCGCCATCCCTGAGGTGCAGGTGCCAGTCGTCCGGTCGTTTGATGGTGATTTCCGTCATTTCAGCCATGTCAGGCCTCAAATTCCCACGAAAGGGAGAATAATGAAAGCCCCCTTCATGGATCGTTAACCATAGCCCCTTACCATCCAAAGGCTTTTGAGAAATATAAAGTGAGACTGAAAACAAAGATAAGCGGAGCCAATAACTGTAGCGAAAACTGAAAGTGTCCCCTATTGGGCTGTTGTGATAGTGAAAGGGCCACCCTATGAGACGCTATAAGAAGACCATATTGATCGCTCTGATATTTGGATCATTTCTTCTCGCCCCCGCCGCCCTGGCGCAAAGGGTTTGCGGCCAGCACGGATCGGTTAGCGATAATCTGAGAAAATCATATTCCGAGGCGCCCGTTTCCATGGGGCTAATGCCTGACGGCGGCGTCATCGAGGTCTTTGCATCGAAGGAAGGAGCCTGGACCATGATGGTGACCCAACCGACCGGCATAAGTTGCCTGATCGCGGTCGGCCAGAGCTGGGAAAACCTGCCAAAACCGGAAATGATTTCCGGCGCCAAGACCTGAGGCAGGCTTTCCTTATCAGGTGTGATGCGACTTTATCGCGCCGCCAAGGATGACGCGGTTACAATGGCGCCCCAGGCCGGGGCCCCGTTCAGGACCGCCAGGCACCATCATTTCTTTGCCAAAGCCGCCCGCACATGAGCAACGCAGACGCCATAACGCCAACGGCAAGCCCGGCCCAGACGCCGTCGGCGCCATAGCCGAGGAAAAAAGCCGCGCCATAGGACACCGGCATACCGATGGCCCAGTTGCCGGAAAGGCACAGCACCATCGGTACCCGGGTATCCTTGAACCCCCGGAGCACGGCACTTGCCATGGCGCGGGGGCTTTGCCCGAGGCTCAGGATTCCCAGCAACAACAACAGATCGCGGGCATGAACGGCGACATCCCCTGCGGCGGCCGACGCCGCATCCAGGAACATCCACGGCAGCGCGGCGGCGGTGGCTGAAAGGCCGATAAAGATTGCAACCCCCGACACGACGCCAGCGGCCATGGATGTCCACACGGCTTCGCGCACCTGAAGATTATCGTCGCGCCCGACGGCGTACCCGACTCTGACTGTTGCTGCCTGCGATAGCCCCAAGGCGGCGGCATAGACGACACCGGCCATGCGCAACGTGATCGCGTGAGCAGCCAGGGCCTCGGTCCCGAACAGGCTGATGATAACCGTTGATAGCAGGAATACGCCGACCTCACCGATGCTGTAAAACCCGATGGGAATGCCGAGACGGAAAATTTCCTGCAATCCGGCCCGGTCCACTAGCCGCCAATGCCGGAACAGACGCAAGTCCCGCATTTCCCGGTTGAGAAAGCTATAAACGCTAAAGCCGGCGACCAGGCCGAAGGCGACCAGGGCCGAAGCCAGTCCCGCCCCCGCCAATCCCATGGCCGGAATTTCACCAAGTCCGAACATCAAAACATAATTGGCCAACGCATTCACCGGCAATGCCGCCAGGGTGGCGATTAGAAACACCCGGGGGCGGCTGAGCGCGGCAAAGGCATTGCGCCAGACGGCGACGAACATCATCGGCACAATCGTCAGCGCCATCATTCGCGCGTACTCTCGACCCAGGGTAATGACCCGTTCCTCGACGCCGAACAATCCCAGAAGATCACTGGCGTACCAGACCGACACCGATGCCGGGACAACAAGGAAAAGCGCGGCGACGAAACCCCGGCGCATGATGCGACTTACATTACCCATGTTTCCCGCACCCATGGCATGCGCGATCAACGGCGACACGGCGGAAAGGATTCCGGCCATGAAATAATAAACGATGGAATACAGGTCACTGACCACGGCGCCGGCGGCCAGCGCCGTCGGGCTGATCCAGCCCATCATCACCGTATCGGTGATGGACATGCCCATATTGACGAGGGCGACGCAGACCATCGGTGCGGCAAGGCCCAGCAGTGCGCTGGTTTCACCGGCGGAAACAAAATTTCTAAACCGGGAGGGAGCACCGGCGGCAATAGCAAAAACCTGGTTCATCGTCTTAAAACTCCAATACGGCCCTTAGTTTGGATCTGGGGCTGGATCTCGGCGGCGCCAGTTGATGTCCTTGGCGTCGGTTTTTTCCTCAACAAGGGTTCCGGTTCTTCTCGCCTTTCCTACCAAGACGCAAAACCGGATAAAAAGTTCCCGTTAATATTTCATCGTCACTAAACCGACTGGTCGGTTTATTTTTGGGTGAAAAAAATCAATTTCACTCACCGCTTTTTGACCAGGGCCTCCATCTGGCGGCGAAAAGTTTTCAGGTTGCGGGCTATTTCCGTCGTATCCCCGGTGGCCCGGGCATAAACGATGGAACCGTCGATCACCGACAAATACATCCCGACCAATTCTTCCGGCTTGATACCGACCGTCAGTTTTTTTGCCAGCGGCGCCAATACCAGCCCAATGTTTTTTTTCATTCCAGCCAGACGCTTTTCCGTTTCCTTTTTAATCCGCAGATGCCTTCCCGCCGTATCAACGGAAAAGATGACCAGCAGGCAACCGTGGTTCCATAACTCGAAGGCAACGTCTTCGACATGCCTGAGAAATCCAAAAGCGCGTTCAACCGGATCCTCCAATTCAAGGAAAGCGCCATTCATCATGATGGCGCCGCCTTCGGAGAGGAATTCATCAAGGGCTTCCAGCCCCACATCTTCCTTAGAGTCGAAGAAATGATAAAAGCTGCCCTTACTCACTCCGGCATCCGTGACGATTTCATCGACACTGGTCATCGCATATCCTTTGTCGAGGATAAGCTTTTTCGCCGACTTGACGATCTTCCCTTTCGCCGTCGTTTTTGGGGCAATTTTATTCATAGCCGCAGCTTTTAAACCGACTAGTCGGTATGGTCAAGCTTTTATTGAAAAAAAATTCTTAAGGCACTTTATCTAGCCGCCGAGCACGTCAAACACGCCGCCGTCGGGTTCATCCCCCTGAATATGGCGTTGGCGCCATAAGGCGTAAAACAGCAGCACCCAGGCCGCCTGCCCGGTTTTTTTGCCGCCCCTCACCCCTATGTTGGCAAAAAGGCGTTCCACCGAGCCGGGATTGCAGATTTCTTCAATACCCGGCTGGGCCGCCACCAATGGCCCGAGTTCTTTTCCCCGGCCCGCGATCCATTCCCCCACCGGCACCGTAAAGCCGCGTTTGCGGGCAAAAGGTTTTGCTTGCGGCAAGGCCTCCTCAAGCCACTTGCGCAACAACCATTTGCCCATGCCACGTTTGACCTTCAAAGAATCCGGCAGGCAGAGGGCGAAGTCGGCCAGTTTTGTGTCGAGCAACGGTACCCGGCCTTCAACCCCGTGCGCCATCAGGCAGCGATCCAGCTTGGTCAGTAAATCATGGGCCAACCAGTCGGCGCAGTCCGCGGCTTGAGAAATCTGCAACGGCGTGCGCTCGGGTGTTGTTGCTTCTTCTTCTGATTGGGCAAAACCGTCGCGCCAGTCAGAGCCTTGTTCCCGGAGCACCCCCAGCCCGTCAAAAACGCCGCTTTCGCGCATCGGCCGTCCGCCTAAAATCCGCCAGCGAGCAGCACGCCGGTAGCGGCCATAACCGCCGAACAATTCATCCCCGCCCTCACCGGTCAGCACCACCTTGAGGCCGGCGTCTTTAGCAGCTCCGGCCAGCTTATAGC
>JAZFSL010000140.1:0-3129 GCA_036446135.1 Rhodospirillales bacterium
GCTGCCGTGACCTTCGGCTATCTTGTCCGCTTCCTGGCGCTATCGTTCGGCAGCGTCGAGGCCGGCCTTTCCAAGATCACGCCTTCCATGGACGGCGCCGCCGCCAGCCTTGGTCAAAAACCGTTCAGCACTTTGAAGCGCATCCATATTCCACTGATCCGGGGCAGTGTGTTGACGGCGGCGTTGATGGTCTTCGTCGATTGTATGAAGGAATTGCCGATGACGGTGATCCTACGGCCGTTCAATTTTCACACGCTCGCGACCTATGTGCATCAATATGCATCCGACGAGCAGTTGGGCGAAGCGTCGCTGGCGGCGCTGGCCATCGTCGGGTTTGGTATTTTTCCGGTTATTGTGCTTAGCTTCGCTATCACACGCTCAAGGCCCGGGCACTCCAAGGAGGATCAAACGTCGTGAAAGGACTGCATGTCATTGGTGTTTCCCACACTTATGGAGACAATCAGGTTCTGAACAATGTGTCGATGATGATTCCGGCCGGTGAACTGGTTTGTTTGCTGGGACCATCGGGATCGGGCAAGTCCACCCTGATGCGGCTGGCTGCGGGACTGGAGCGCCTGCAAGAAGGCCAGGTTCTCATCAACGACGAGGTCGTCGCCGATGCCGGTATTCACGTTCCGCCCGAACGCCGGGGCATCGGCCTGATGTTCCAGGATTACGCCCTGTTCCCACACCTCAGCATTATCGACAACGTGACCTTCGGCCTCGACGGCCTTCCCAAAGACAAGGCGCAAAAGCGCGCCATGGAGATGTTGGACCAGGTGAGTATGGTCGCCCACGCCGAAAGCCATCCGCACATGTTGTCGGGCGGCCAACAGCAGCGCGTCGCCCTGGCCCGGGCGCTGGCGCCGGAACCAAATCTTTTGCTTTTGGACGAACCGTTTTCAGGCCTCGACGCCAACATGCGCGGAGAAATCCGTGAGGAGACGCTGGGCGTTCTGAAAGCCAGCGGCGTCGCCACCGTGATGGTCACCCACGATCCCGAAGAAGCCATGTTCATGGCCGACCGGATCAAGGTTTTGGGCAACAGTGGACACATCCTTCAGTCCGGGCGGCCGCATGAAATTTATTACCATCCCGAGCACGAGTTCGTCGCCAAACTGTTCGGACTGATGAACCGGTTCGAAGGCGTCGTCAAAGACGGGAGCGTCAAAACGCCTTTGGGGAAAGTGCGCGCTAAAGGCCTCGGCGAAGGGCGACCGGTCGAGGTGCTGGTCCGTCCTGAAGGCGTGACCCTGGATAGCGATGGCAAAGAAGGTCCCGTTATCACGGTGATGTCGACCCACCTGTTGGGACACGACAATATCGTCCGTGTGCTGTTACCCAATACATCCGGAGCCAAAGATGGAGAAAAAGAACTTTATGTCCGCGCCCATCATACCTTCGAGCCGGAACTGAGCAATCGCATCACGGCGGGGATTGATCCCGAATACGCCTTTATTTTTCCCTTGGACGGGTTGGGTGGCATGTCTGGAGACGGATACACGGCATCGCCACAACCCGAAGCGGCGGAATAAATGGCCCGGGAATCAGTAGTGCGCACAGCGCAATCGGTGTACCTTATCGGGATGGAGAATAGAAAACGATGAAGCTTTCGCCGTCATTTATGCTGGAAGTTGACACACTTGATGAAGAACATCAGGTTCTGGCCGACCTTGTCGGAGAAATCACCCAGGCGATAGATGACGGCGAGCTGGGTAAATGCAAAGCCCTGGTGTCAGATTTTGTGAAATCGGCCAAGGATCATTTCGCCAGCGAAGAAGCGTTGCTGGTCAAGGCCGGCTATCCCAACATCAAGAAGCACCAGGACCATCACAAGAGCCTGAACACCAAGATGGACCACCTGCTGGAATTCGCAAACGCAGTCGAGGAAAACGAATTGGCCCGCGACAGCCTGCGCAGGGAACTGACGTTTTTCCTGATGGATGACGTCATCACCACGGATATGGAATTCAAGAGCTTCATCGAGGAAAAAGCCAAGTC
Organism: Rhodospirillales bacterium; assembly: GCA_036446135.1. Classification (GTDB taxonomy): domain Bacteria; phylum Pseudomonadota; class Alphaproteobacteria; order Rhodospirillales; family Casp-alpha2; genus Casp-alpha2. The sequence continues at coordinate 2,002 of JAZFSL010000140.1, forward strand.
TGACGAGGCTTGATCAGCTTATTCGGCGGGCGTTCTTCCAAGCCTGCTTCCTCGAAACCCTCCCTACGATTAACAAACGGTGTTATCTGAAAACATAGGTCGGGCTTGACCAGATGAAATGGCCGTCTTCCTGAACGATGCAGACATAGAAGGCATTATCGCGGTCACCCAGAAGCGGTAAGCGGTGTTCGATCATCACTTGGTGGTGCGGGTTTTCTTCCGGCATGCGGAAGACCCGTATCCGGCGATTGATGCCGCCGTTTTCAAACACCATATCCTCCAGGCCGATGTCGCAGACCTTGATCTCTTCGTTGATCAGTTCGGTTTGGATTTTCAGCGTTCCGGCGGCATCGTCGTCGAGCCAGGCATCGAAACCGCCGAAACCGCCGGTGGTCAACGCCTTCCATTCAACCCGACCGGGCGCAGTCTGCTCAAAGCGCTTGTCGATATTGTAGTGATTGATGGGTGAGAGCCTGGCAAAGGCATTTCCGGACAACTCGGCATCGCCATCCCAATGCGTTTCGCGGCCACGCCCCCGATATTCGGAGCCTTCCCAAATGACGCGAATGCGCGAACCAAGCTCAGCCTCGGTAAACGGGCGGAAGGTATCGACCGTATCCAGCCCATTACGGATTTCAATCCGTTCAATGGGCGCTGAGCCGTGCGCATCAATTTTGAAGGTGATTTCTTCTGCATCACTTTGCAAAATGTCGCCCATCATCGCGCCCGAGACCTGTTCGGATGACGTCGGTCCAAGGTTGGGGTCCTGATCAAAGCGTTCGGCCGGGCGATCAAACTTGACCCGCGTATCCAGAACCATCCGGCATCCGGTAGTTCCATAATGATGGCGGCGACGCAGCGCGTCCATAATCCCGGTGCGGGTCAGTTCCGGCGCTAACATGCAGGTCAGGCCGCCATACGAGCCAAAACTGGTGGCGCCGGGGTGACTGGCGCCGGGGCGGCCTTTGTGACCGTCCGAGTTCGACACGATGCCGACCCGGTAGCCCTGCTCGAAGGCGTCGTGGATCAGCCATTCGAAAGTGCCCCAGGCGGAATGAACCTCAACGGCCCGTTCCAGTCTGTCATCATGGGCCATTTTGATATCGGCATAACGGCCACCGATATGCG
>JAZFSL010000141.1:0-10328 GCA_036446135.1 Rhodospirillales bacterium
GGCGCCAGCAATTTAACGTCGCTTAAGGCCACCGTGTCGCCAGTGGCGGTCGCGCCATCGAACATGTCGCCTTCGTAGACGGAAATGGTGTCATTATCGATGGTGCCGAAACCGACGGCAACGCCCCACTCAAAACGAGTCCAATTTGTCATTGTATGCCTCCTCCCCAGGCGGCTGGTGATGGCCGCCGGATGCATCCGGGTTCAAAAAGTTTCCTCAAACTAACATGGCATACCACAGACCAAAATCACTTTTCCTTGACCCAAAACAGGTTGTTCAAGGCTCCGGCTATTGACAGGCGGAATATTTAGGCCAAATCTTAGATATCAAGCCGGGAAGGGCCCTTCAAGGCCACCTGGAAGATTTTAGGGGTGCCGGTCTTATGGGCCCCGCAACCGTACTCGCTCAACGCGAATGAGGAGCACGCCAATGTCGCGTATGTCAGTCTTTAACAGTCCGCTTTTGCTTGGATTTGATCATTTCGAACGAATGCTGGACCGGGCCACCAAGGCGTCGGCCGAGGGATATCCGCCCTATAACATCGAACAAATCGACGAAAATGCCCTGCGTATCACGCTTGCCGTGGCAGGCTTCTCCATGGACGACCTCAACGTTTCCCTGGAAGACAGCCAGCTTGTCGTCCGTGGCCGCCTGGAAGATGCGCCGGACGACGAAAGCCGCCTTTACCTGCACCGGGGCATCGCCTCTCGGCAGTTTCAGCGCAATTTTGTGCTGGCCGAAGGCATTGAGGTCAAAACCGCCTCGCTCGATAACGGCTTGTTGCTGATCGAACTGGAACGCATTCAGCCGGAGCCGGAAGTCCGCACCATCAAAATCAGCCAAGGCCATTCCACTGGCAATGGAAAGCGGCCTAAAACCATCGATGTGCAACCCCACGAGCAATCCCACGGGCAATCTGGTAAAATTGGTGGAGAAAAAAAATGAACAAGCAAACACCGAAAATACAGGGCGACGGCGCCCCCCTGCCGATGTCCGCGAATGATTTTGCCGAATGGGGCAACGAACAGATCGCCTATATCAAACAGATGGATATGAACGGACAGACAGTATTCGCCGTTTGCGCCGCCAACGGCCATCCGTTAGGGATGATGGACACCCGTGATACCGCCATGGCGGCGGCAATCCAGAACGATCTGGAGCCCGTCAGCGTACATTAGTCGGCTACTAAAAAAGTGGGCTTGTGGCAACAACCCTTCGACACGTTCGCTTGCGCTCGCTGCTTAGGAAGAGGAGTGAATTATCCTTTTGCCTCGCCCTGAGGAGAACCGAAGGTCCATCTCAAAGAGGCGCGCTTTAAGCGGCGCGGTCTTCTTCCGATGCCGTCAGAATGGCATACAGTGCTTCGACATTATCGGTGCCACGCAATTTCTCACAAACGCCCTTGTCTCTCAGCAGCCGTGAAATACGCGCCAGTGCCTTCAAGTGATCGGCGCCGGCCGTTTCCGGTGCCAGCAAGACAAAAATCAGGTCCACGGGACGCTCATCGATAGCTTGGAAATCGATCGGGGTATGCAGGCGGGCGAACAGTCCGTGCAGGCGCTCCAAGGTGGGAAGCTTGCCGTGGGGAATAGCGATGGAGTTGCCGACTCCGGTGGTGCCGAGACGCTCACGTTCCATTAGGACGTCAAAAATAGCCCTTTCATGCAGCCCGGAAACGTCGGCAGCCCGACACGCCACATCCTTCAGGGCCTGTTTTTTGCTGGTCGCCTTCAGATCGGCGATAACCCCATCCAGAACAAGAAGATCACTGATTTCCATAACCACTCCTTAATCTTCCGGCGGAACCCTTAGAAAGCGGGTTCGGTTATTTGCTTCCGTTTGCTAGATCGCCGCCCGTCGCATCCGAGGGATCAATCCACCCGACATTGCCATCGGCGCGGTGGTAGACGACGTTGAAACGTTGCGTGGTTGAATTGCGGAACATGACAAGCGGCAAATCGCCAAGATCCATTTGCATGACCGCATCGCTGACCGACAGGGTCGCGATATGGGCCGGCATTTCGGCGATGATGACCGGTTGCGCGTCGACATCTACCTCTTCATCTTCGTGCTCTGGCTGGATGACGTATTGCATGGCCGAAAGGGCACCATCCTGGTGTCCTTTATGATGATCGGACAGCCGACGCTTGTAGCGCCGCAATTGCTTCGAAATGCGTCCCAGCGCGCCATCAAATGCAGCGTAGGCTTCGTCCGCCTCGGCGCGCCCCTGGACAATCAGACCGCGAGGCCCCGGATGCACCGAAATATCAGCGCGCAACGTCCTGCCTTCGCGGGTGAACACAGCGGTCGCATCAATAGCGTGCGCAAAATATTTAGCAACAGCACTGCCCAGGTGCTCATCGACATGCTCGCGAAGAGCGTCGCCAACATCAATGTTTTTGCCCTTTACGGAAATATCCATGGTGTGGGTTTATTAATTTATCCCTTTTTATCGTTCGTCTGGTTTTTTGTTTTAAACATCGCCTAGCTTTTCCGGCCAAACAATCCGCCTTTAATCCCGGAAAGCCCTGGTAATCCTGGAGCCAAACACCGTCTTGAAGGCAAAAACCTTTAAATCTTGTGGTGAAGGCCGGGAAGGTAATTGCCAAGCTTGATGAAGTCAATACACCGTAATTTTATGATTTTCTATCTTGTTTTTTCAGCAACTGCCTAGCTAGAGACAGACTTGTCCCGGCGGCGTTGTACGGACGACGGGATATGCATCGAATCACGGTATTTAGCGACAGTTCGCCGGGCAATTTCAATACTTTCGGTCTTCAAAATATCAACGATTTTATCATCAGAAAGGATTTTTTTAGGCTCCTCCGCATCGATCAGGGTCCGAATTCGATGACGAACCGATTCCGCCGAATGGACGCCGCCGCCGGTGGCGGCAATCGCCGGAGTAAAAAAATACTTGAGCTCAAAAATGCCCCGGGGCGTCGCCATGTATTTGTTCGACGTCACCCGGCTGACCGTGCTTTCGTGCATTTCGATGGCATCAGCGATGTCTCGCAAGACCAGGGGTTTCAGGTATTGGATCCCCTTGGCGAAAAAGCCGCCTTGCTGAATAACCAACTCGCTTGCCACTTTGAGGATGGTGGTGGCGCGCTGGTGCAGGGACTTGACCAGCCAATTCGCCGACTGGAACTGATCGGCGATGTATTGCTTTTCGCGCTTTGAATTCGTCTGGGCGCTGATCTTGGCGTAATAGTGATTATCGACCAGAACCCGGGGCAGAGAATCGGAGTTCAACTCGACAATCCAGCCACCGCCCGGCGCCGGGCGTATCAGGACATCGGGGGCAATTGGTTGGGTGATGGTATAATCAAAGGCCAATGCCGGTTTCGGATCCAGCGCTTTTATTTCCTCGATCATATCTTCAACGTCTTCGGCATCCGTGCCGCAGGCCTTGGCCAGACCCTTGAAATTGCGCTTCCCCAGCAAGTCCAGATTATTCAGAAACGCCTGCATGCAGGGGTCAAGGCGGTCTTTGTCACGCAATTGCAGGCCCAAACATTCTGCCAGGTTGCGGGCGAAAATGCCGGGCGGATCGAATTGCTGAACCCGGGCCAGCGTTGCCTCCACCCGTTCGATGTTGCACCCCAACCGTTGCACCACCCCTTCCAGATCGCCGATTATATATCCGGCCTCGTCGAGGCGATCGATCAGTTGCAGCCCGATCAGGCGGTCAACAGGGTCTTTCAGGTCAATATGCAGTTGGCTCGTCAGGTGGTCGCGCAGCGATGGTTTTTCCGACAGGGTTTCTTCCAGACCCGGCGCCAGGGTATCGAACCCGCCGCCGCCCATCCCCATATCGGCGAATTGGGTTCCCGCCATGCCACCGTCGCCGCCATCGGCAGCGCCGTCATCCGTATAGGCGTTATCGTAATCGACATCACGGGCGTCATCCTGGATTTCCGCCTTCTGGACCTTGTCAAAATCAATGCTTTCCAGAGCCACCCCGCCATCCTCACCATCGCTTTTCGGATCGTCGCGGGTCTCGCGGGCGTCGGGGGAGGTTTCCGATGAGCCGGGGCGTTCACCGACCTCGTCACTTTCGTCGCGTTCCAGCATGGGGTTTTTTTCGAGCTCTTCTTCGACGTATTCCGCAAGCTCGATATTAGACAACTGCAACAGCTTGATCGCCTGCTGCAGTTGCGGCGTCATCACTAGCGACTGGCTTTGTCTTAGATCTAGACGGGGGGTCATCGCCATGTCTTCACCAGGGGCATCAGTTTATCAAATGACTAAAGATTAAATCGGTCGCCCAGGTAAACCCGCCGGACATCTTCGTTGCCGACGATCTCGGAAGGCGCACCTTCCATCAGCATCATGCCGTCATGAATTATGTAGGCACGGTCAATGACATCAAGGGTTTCGCGCACGTTATGATCCGTAATCAGCACGCCGATGCCGCGGTCTTTCAAGTGCGCCACGAGGTCGCGGATATCGTTGACAGCGATCGGGTCAATGCCGGCGAAGGGTTCATCCAAAAGAACAAAATGCGGGTTTGATGCCAGCGCCCGGGCGATTTCAACGCGCCGGCGTTCGCCGCCTGATAACGCCAGCGACGGTGTGCGGCGCAGGTGAGTGATGGAGAATTCGGCTAACAACGCCTCCAGAATCGCTTCGCGCCGGTCACGGGATTTTTCCACCACTTCCAAAACGGCGCGAATGTTGTTCTCAACGCTCAGGCCCCGGAAAATGGAAGCCTCCTGTGGAAGGTACCCGATGCCGAGCCGGGCGCGACGGTACATGGGTAAATCGGTAATGTCGTTGCCGTCAAGGATGATGTTGCCGTAATCGGGCTGCATCAGGCCGGTAACCATGTAAAAGCATGTCGTCTTGCCGGCGCCGTTGGGACCCAACAATCCGACCACTTCGCCGCGTTGCAAAGACATCGAGATGCCACGCACCACGGGGCGTTTTTTGAAACGCTTGCCCATGTTCTTGGCCTGCAGGCCCCGATTGTGCGTGACCAGTTTTGGGCCGGCATCTCTGGGCCCGCCTTCGCTCTCTTTCGTGGGCTGAGTCTTTGCCGGCGCCTCGACTCCCGTCTGGCCAGATGGCATCGCGGTCGGAACAGCGGGGGCACAGGGCGATTGGGCATTGCCCGGCCCTGCCGGGCGAAGCGGAACCGGTCTGGGACTCATGGTATTCCCGGAAGGCTTGTTATTGTCGTCACTCATAAAATCGCTGCAACCTGTTTTATTAAAACTATCTATTCTTTTTTTGGTTCGGCCTCAATACGCCCCGGGCACGCTTGCCCGCACCGGAAGCCGAGTCCGGGCAACTGAACAGCTTGCTAATATTGCTATTCAAATTTACCTCTGCACTGCAACCTTTTAAAACATTTTGTCCACGCACTAGTTTAACCGATCCCGTCAATGTTGCGATACCGCTTTCAACATTATAAACAGCGCGGTCCGAATTCGCCGTATCCTTGTTGGTGACGATCTTGACGCCATCGAAGGCATCAATCCGGTAAACCTTGTTATTGCCTTTTTTATCGGGCCGGAAATAGGCCGCCAACACATCGGCCCGGATGCGTTTTTTCTGACGTACGGCATAGGCATTTCCCCGAGCCACGGCCATCTGTTTCTTTTCCCAGTATTCAATCTGCTTGTCGGCAGTAATTTCGTCCGTCGCCGTCACCAGCCGAACCTTGCCGCCGGAAATCACCAAGATGCCATCATCAACCTGATAGATGGCTTTTTTGCTGAACGCCGTTTCCGTCGGCGTCTTGATGCGAACATGACCGTCGGCATCCAGGCGCCAGATATCGGTGCCCCCGCCCGCCCGTTCGCGGTAGTAAGCCTTCAATTCATCGGCATAGACGGTGATATCACCGCGCACGGCGCGAGCATTACCGCGGGCCAGAAAAATCAGGTTTTCCTGCTGCCATTCGATACCGTTGTCGGCAAAAATTTCAATCGGTTCATCGGAATTCCGGTCGCCAAAATTGAGGTTCTGGGCCAAGGCCCCGCCACTCCAACCCAAAACAGCGCAGACAAGAAAGGCGAAAATGCCGGCGCCAATCCTGGAAAGGTAGCAATGAGCCTGATAGGGCCTCATTTTTTAGCCCTTCCGGCGTTGCGATAGATGGTCAGTTTCGATTTTCCGGTGAATTGGATGGTTTTACCTTTTTCCGTCAGCCGGAAGCCTTCGGCGTGAAGATCCCCGAACGGGCCCTGGCCACGCACCACAACGTTGCCGATTGTAGTGCCGGATTCCAGGTTAATTTGGGCCTTGGCGGTGCGGAATTCGAAACCGGAATCATGGAACAGGTTGACCGCCCCGGTCAAATCCAGAGTATTCTTCAAGCGCTTGAAGATGCCGTTTTCCGCCGTCAGCACCAGCCAGGTGCCGTCTTCGAGGGCGATGTCCGCCTTCGGCATTTCAAGTTCCACATCGGCCTCTTTTTCCGTCAGCTTGCGGGCCAAATCGGCGGTAATGGAGAACGCCTGATTATCCTTGTCGAGGCCCAAATAGCGCGGATTGACCATAGACGGGTCCTCGGTCTGGCCCGCGTTCAAGGCGGCAAAATTGAGCTGGAAACGAAGATCGTTTGATTGCAGGTACGGCCACGCGATGACCAGAACAACCAACGCCAACGCTACCGCCGGCAGGATAAACTTCATCATCCGGACAAAGCGGCTGTACCATCTTCCCTGACGCGGCCTGGCCCGATCGGAATCCAGCCCCGGGCGTGCTGATTGCCGGATCGATGCTCTGGCCAGTGCGGGCGGTTGAAAACCGCTGGTATTTTCCAAGGTATTCATAAGACCCTAAGCGACGCCAGCGCGCAGGCAATCGTGAATATGCAGAATGCCAACGGCACGACCGTCGTCGACGACAAAAACATTGGTGATGGCATGGGCGTTAATAAAACCGACCGCTTCACTAGCCAGCATTCCCGGCGTAATGCTTTTAGCGCCGCCGGTCATCACTTCACTAGCCTTCAAGCTGATAAGATCGGTGCTCATATTACGGCGCAAATCACCATCCGTGATCACCCCTTGAAGGATGCCCTTGGCGTCAACAACGCCGACGCAGCCGAAGCTTTTGGCGGTCATTACGAGCAATGCCTCCGACATGGCGGTATCGGGCGAGGTCAGGGGAATCTCCTCGTCCGTGTGCATGATATCGGCGACTTTGAGTAACCGGCGGCCCAACTTGCCGCCCGGATGCAGGGCATGAAATTCGTCCGGCGAGAAACCCTTGCGTTCCAAAAGGGCCACCGAAATTGCATCGCCCAAGGCCAACATCACCGTCGTCGATGTCGTCGGCGCCAGACCCATGGGGCAGGCTTCCTCGCTTTGCGGCAACATCAAGCAAACATCGGCGGCTTTAGCCAGCGCACTCTCGAGCCCGCCGGTGACCGCGATCAGGGGGATGTCGAAGCGCTTGGCATAGGCCACCATGTCGGCCAACTCCGTCGTTTCCCCAGAATTCGAAAGGGCAAACAAGGCATCGTTTTTGGTGATCATGCCGAGATCGCCGTGTGACGCTTCGGCCGGGTGCACGAACAGCGCAGGCGTTCCCGTCGATGACAGGGTGGCAGCCATCTTGTGCGCGACATGACCGCTTTTTCCCATGCCCGTGACGACAACGCGCCCGCTGACAGCTGCCATGATATCCAGCGCCTTGCTAAATTCGTCGCCTAGGCTTGCCGAAAGGGCGTCGATGGCGGCGGTCTCGATGCCGAGGACTCTTTTGGCCGAGGCGATATCATTGCCGGCGTTTTCCGGTCCGGCTTCAGGCAATACCTTAGATTTGATTTTGGTCTGGGTATGGGTTGAGGGCATGAGTCAGGCTTTTCGTTTTTCCGTTTGGCTTTGGTTCAGCCTTGCATCGACCAAGGCCGCGAATTTAGTGTTGAACGGCAACTTGCGCGGCCATTGTCCGAAGCTATGTCAAAAGAGAAAAAAAAGTCTTAATCCCCGCCACATGAGTATCTGCTGCAAGCCCGGAAAAGTCAACAAAACCCGGAGGTTATGGGAGCATTCCGAAAATGGGTAAAGCCCGTTAATGGGAAAAAATATCGTCTTCCCGCCATCCCGCCAAATCCAGGTCGGCGCGGGTTTGCAGAAATTCAAAACAGGTTCGGGCCAATTCCTGGCGGCCTTCGCGCGCCAGCATCATATCCAGTGCCCCCATCAGGGCGTGCAGATGAAGAACATCCTGAGCGGCGTATTTGATCTGTTCGGCGGAAAGGGTTTCGGCGGCCCAGTCGGAAGACTGCTGTTCTTTAGAAATATCCACGTCCAGCAGTTCCTTGCAGACTTCCTTCAAGCCATGGCGGTCGGTATAGGTCCTGATCAATCGAGACGCTATCTTGGTGCAGTAGACCGGGGTGCATTCGACACCCATATATTTTTTAAGGGCTGCCAGATCAAAGCGGGCAAAATGGAAAATCTTGGTGACGCCGGGATCGGTAAAAAGCGCCCTCAAGTTGGGAGCGGAAAAATCGGCGCCCGGAAACTGAACCAGATGACACACCCCGTCGCCGCCCGATACCTGAACCAGACACAAACGATCGCGGTCCAGTTTCAACCCTTGGGTTTCCGTATCGACGGCGACACTGCCCACAAACGATACCCCGTCCGGCAGGTCTCCTTGGTGAACATCAACAGATTTCGCTTTTGATTTCAAACGCTTGGTATCCTCGTTACAAAATGTGGTGCCCAGGAGAAGACTCGAACTTCCACGACCATAAGGTCACTGACACCTGAAGCCAGCGCGTCTACCAATTCCGCCACCTGGGCCTTGGAGTAACAGTTTTGTCATAAAAATGATGACGGGAACAGTCCGTAATGCGGCCGGGCAGGGATGTCAACAGACTTCCGCCCGGCTCGCGAAGGCGGTATCATCACTAATAGGAGGTCCTGATGGACAAACCTGTAATTACTGTATTCGGCGGTTCCGGTTTTCTGGGGCGGCATTTGATCAACCGGCTGGCCCGTGGCGGGGCGCTCATCCGGGTTGCCGTGTCTGATCCCATTAAGGCCGAGTTCCTTAAAATCGACGGCGATCCGGGACAAATCACCCCATGGCCCGCCGATGTTACCAACCCGGACAGCGTCGCCGCCGCCGTCGATGGCGCCCAACAGGTTATCAATCTGGTCGGTATCTTGTATGAGCGCGGCAAGCGGACGTTCCGGGCCGTCCATGTCGACGGCGCTGGCTTTGTCGCCCGTGCGGCGCATGACGCCGGCGCGGCCAAGCTGGTGCATGTATCGGCCATCGGTGCCGGTTCGGACTCTCCCGGCCGCTATGGCCAGAGCAAAGCGCAAGGCGAAGCCCGCGTCCAGGAAGCCTTCCCGGATGCCGTCATCATCCGGCCCAGCGTTATTTTCGGCCCGGAAGATAAATTCTTCAATTTGTTTGCCAGCCTTTCCCGCCTGATGCCATTTCTGCCGGTGTTTGGCTGCCCGCCAATGCCCCGCGTGACGCTGTTCCCGGAAGGCGGCTTTGCCGATATCGATTTGTACGGTAACGGCGGCACCCGGTTCCAACCGGTCTACGTCGGCGATGTCACCAATGCCATCGCGGCTATCCTTGCCGACGGGTCAATCAAGGGGACAATCTTCGAACTGGGTGGGCCGACTCAATACAGCTTCAAGGAAATTATGGAATTGCTACTGGCGCAAATCGGGCGTAAAAAATTTCTCGCCCCGGTGCCGTTTGCTTTGGCCCGGTTCGAGGCCTGGTTCCTGGAAAAATGGCCGGTGCCGATACTGACCCGCGACCAAGTCGATATGCTGCGCCGGGACAACGTCTGCGGCGGCCAGTTTCCCGGTTTCGAGGCGTTGGCAATCAAGCCGGTGGCGGCGGAAGCCATCCTGCCCGGCTACCTGCACCGTTTCCGCCCACCATCCAGGCAAGGCCGGGGAAAGGCCAACATGGAAGCGGTTTAAAAATAATTTAATAGCTAATTTTAATAACGTGGTGGCAGACCGCTGGGGTCGAGCACGTCTTTTCCTTCGGCCGCATGGACAATCAATTCGCCGAATTCCCTGAGAAAAGACGACCCTTTGACCGTGCGTTGGATAAAAACGCTGCGACGGTCTGCCTCGTCGGTCTTGCGGCGGACCAGGCCAAGCTCGCTTAATCGATTGACGGCGCGCGTGATCGCCGGTTTCGACACCGCCATAACCTCTGCCAGGCCACGCACCGTATGCGGCGGCGGCGTTAGATAGACGCTCAGCAACAATCCCATCTGGCGCGTCGACAGATCCGGCACATCAAGGCGAACTCTCGACACCAAAACCTGGCGCCAGATATCAAGGGCTTTGAGATCGGTAAATCCTTCGTCCACAGTC
>JAZFSL010000142.1:0-6188 GCA_036446135.1 Rhodospirillales bacterium
TTAATTTTTTAACTATTTGAATTTATTTATATATTTAAGGTTGTTTCGCTTTATGTTCTTGTCGTTTCTGGGGGTTCTCGCGATTTCCGCCCTACCCCGCCATGACGTTTTTGACCGTCGACGCCAGCACCTTCAGCGAGAACGGCTTGGCCAGGAAATGAATCGATTGATCGCGTTCGATTTCGTCGGGGAAGACATCTTCGGCGTAGCCCGACATTAAAATCACCTTCACGCCGGGCTGTTCGTGGCGGACCAGCCCAACCAGGGTGTGGCCGTCCATGCCGGGCATGACCACGTCGGAAATAATCAAGTCGATAGGCTTGCCCATGGTGTTGATGACGTCGAGCGCGCTTTCGCCATTATCGGCCTCGAACACTTCATAGCCTTTGTTGGTTAGCGCCCGCGAGGCGAACATGCGCACCGCGTCCTCGTCCTCGACCAGCAGCACCGTGCCAACGCCGGTTAGATCAGCGTCGGGGATGGCGGTGGCTTTTTTCTCAACTGTGGAAGCCTCGTCGGGCCCGCCGTCATCAACATATTCCGGCAGATAGATGCTGAACGCCGTGCCTTCGCCGGGCGCGCTGTCGACAAAAATGAAGCCGCCGGTCTGGTGAACGATGCCGTAAACTGTAGACAGGCCGAGGCCTGTGCCCGATCCGACCTCCTTGGTTGAAAAGAAAGGCTCGAAAATACGCTCGATTTCCTCTTTGCGGATGCCGGTGCCAGTATCGAGGACCTCGATCTGCACATAAGACCCCTTGGGCATCAAATCGTGGCCGCGCTGTACCGGCACATCGAGGACCAGCACCTGGGTGCGGATGGTGAGTTGGCCGCCGCCGGGCATGGCGTCCTTGGCGTTGACGGCCAAATTGATGATAACCTGATCAAACTGCCCTCGGTCGCCCTTGATCGGCGGCAAGCCGTCGCCATGGTTCATGACAAGATTGATCTTTTCACCGATCAGACGGCCCAGCAGGTTGGAAAGTTCATTCAGCTGTTCGGTAATATCGAGACGCACCGGGGCCAGGGTCTGCTTGCGCGAAAAGGCCAGAAGCTGGCGCACCAGGTTAGTCGCCCGGTTGGCGTTCTGCTTGATCTGCTGGATATCGGCAAATGACGGGTCATCCGGCCCATGACGGGTCAGCAACAAATCGGAAAAGCCGATCATAGCGGTCAGCAGGTTGTTGAAATCGTGCGCTACGCCGCCGGCGAGTTGGCCGATGGCCTCCATCTTCTGCGATTGGGCGAACTGGATCTCGAGGTTTTTATGTTCCGTGGTATCAATAAAATGAAGCGCCAGCCCGGAAAGCTCACCCAGGGCATTTTCAAGACGGCTGGCAAAAAGCGACGCCACCAAATCGCGCGCCCTCGGCCCCGGCATGCGGATTTCCATGTGCGTCGCCCTCGCCGTGCCCATGACGACTTTCGACAGCGCCGCGGCAATTTCGTCACGGTCTTCCAGAGCCACCCGCTCGGAAAATGGTTGCTCGATCAAATCTTCCGGGTTGAGGCCGATGAGGTCTAGGAAAGCCCGGTTGCATTCCGCGATGTTGCCCTGAAGATCGAGAAGCACAATCCCCACCGGCGCTTCGTCGAACAGCCAGTGCAGCCGGATGGCGGAACTGCCGTCGCTAGTCATCACCTCTCCCCCGCCCTCGCCCATCCAGTTTGCTTCGGGCAGAACGACGGAGCGGCTGTAGGCGAGATCGCCCCCGGCATCATTGCGCACCGTTTGCACGACGCGCGCCCTGAAGGCGCCTCCGTCCAGGCGCTTGAAGGTCAAATCCCCGGCGCCTTCGCCCATCGGCACCGTCGCCTCGCCGCTGCCGTCATCGGCAAGAAACAAGTCCAGCGGCTGGGAAACCATATCTTTCACCGTCACGCCCAGCCAATCGGCCAGGGTATTATTGGCAAACAGGATGTGGCCATCGCCGCCGGCCGAGAAAAAGCCCGCCGGCAACAGGTCCAGGTAATCGGCAAGGCAGGATTCTTGTTGGCGCCGGACGGCATCAACCTCGCGATTAGACGTAATATCCTCGATGCGCCACTGCGCCCCGCCCGCGACGGCGCCGACGGACCCGGCAATGGGGCTTAGCGTCAGGCGCCGCCATTCAAGAGCGCCCGACGTGGCGGGAAAGGATATTTCCGCCTGGCCATGGATGCACTCCCGGGCGATACGGCGAAGGCGCTGAAATTCGGATCGAGATGTCTCCTCGCCGAGCGCCCGCTCGATCGCATCCAAGGACTGAACCCGCCCCCGGTGCCCGGTTTCGGTGGCAAAATACAAAAGCCGGTGGAAGGCCTGGTTGGCGAAAAGAAATTCGTCTTCTCTGCCGGTAATAAGAATGCCGTCGTTGCAATCATCAGCCGCCGAGCGCAGCAGACGGGTGGCGACATTCTTCGTGTCCCCGGCGCCTAACACCCAGGACAACGTAACCAGAGAGGCCAGCGCCAATCCGCTTAAAACCAGCGCAGCGCTCGAGCTTTCCGCCCCCCGGAGATGCAAATAGGCGGCAAAGGCGGAGAGAATCGCCGTTGCCATAATCCATAAGCCGGGGCGGACGAATAAAGAGGCCGTCTTCGGGGCTTGATCCGGTTTTTTGCCACTAGGATGTGTCACTGTGTACTCCGACCTCGCCCAAGCTTATATAAAGACTAGCAACTTAAAGGCCGGTGCAGTTGCACCGGTCTCTTTTTGTGGAGGCGGGCTTAAGGCCTATTCGTCGCGGTGGGTTTTTTCCATGTGCTCGTGTCGTTCCTGGGCTTCGATGCTCAGCGTCGCGATGGGGCGCGCTTCCAGGCGGGACAGGCTGATCGGTTCGTCCGATTCCATGCAATACCCGTACGTCCCGCTATCGACCCTTTCCAGGGCTTCATCAATTTTACTGATCAGCTTGCGGGCCCGGTCACGAGTCCGGAGTTCCAGGGAACGATCCGTTTCAACCGACGCGCGATCAGCGATATCCGATTCCAGGCTTCCACCTTCCTGAAGGTGCTGGATGGTATGATTGGACTCGCTCAGCAGCCCGGAGCGCCAGTCTAAAAGTTTCTGGCGGAAATACTCCAGCATTTGGGCATTCATGAAGGCTTCTTTTTTCGTAGGCTTGTAATCCGGTGACAGTGTGACATTCATAGCCTTGGGTGCTCCCAAATCGTTTCTTTTATAAGAGGCCGGAATATAGAAAGGCCGGGCGCTGTCCGCAAGAGGCAATTTTTTACCGGCGCGCCACCGTATATATTATTGAAATTAAAAGAAATATTGCAGCGGAAAGCCGGGGTAAGACGAACGACGCTACAAATCGCGGGTAAATTTGGCTACTTCGACTTCACAGCGTAATTCAACTTCCTCAATGATTTCATTGAGACGGGGGTCATCGCTGGCTTGCCGTTTTGCCCTTAATTTTTGCGCCAGTTCGGCAAGTTTGTCTTTTGAAATGACGCCGGCCAGGATGGCAAGATGAATTCGTCAAGGCGCCCCAGCAAGTCATCGCCGTACTGGGCAAGTACCTTCCTTGAGCGCTCGTCCATGGCGTCGGGAACTTCCTGGACCGCAAAAATGGATTCAACCGAACCGGCGGAAGCAACACTTTCGGTCGCCTGCGTGCTGTCGGCTCCTCCGCTCCCGGCGACGCCCCGACGGTAGGAAGGTTGCCGTCTTTGGCCTAGTCGCTGTGTTGTTCGCGCTTTTCTCATCGGCCGCGAACGCCTCCTCCCGGGTCAAGGACATTATCGATTTTAAAGGCGTTCGAGAAAATATGCCGGTTGGCTATGGAAAAGGTTCATTAACCTTATTCTTTAGGATTTTTTTAAACCCCTCCGGCTACAGTCGCCGCAAAGGAAATAAACGCCAACGCACATCAACCTGAGGCTATGACTGAACATAAAAGACACGATGCAGGCAGTTTACCAAACGGCATCAAATCCCTTGTCGGGGTTAGCCGCAAAGGCGACGTGCTGAGCCCCGGCGGCAAGCATATGACGCTTGCCGACCTTCCCCCCGTCGGCACAAGGCGTTGGGTCATCCGCCGCAAGGCCGAGGTTGTTGCCGGTGTCCACGGTGGCCTGATCAGCCTTAACGAAGCATGCCGGCGCTATCAGCTTTCCGTCGATGAATTCCGTTCCTGGGAAAAGCTGTTGGAAAAACACGGGCTGCCCGGTCTTCGAGTCACCCAGGTCAAGAAATACCGCCGCCAGAACCTCAATAATTGACCCTGCGGGCCTAAGAATTTTTCAAAACTAGGCAAAAATTGCCTATCTGTTAACTTCTTATTCACGAGCCAAGCCCTAGCATCATCCTTACATGGAGAAAACGCCGCCAAGGTGGGACCAGGCGGCGTTCGAATATGCCAACCCAGCCTGTTATTGCGTCCATAATAACCGGCAAGGCCGGTATGGGGTCAGAGAGTTTAAGGTTTAATAAAGAAAAACCCCTCCTAACTGCCTATTTTCGTTCAAAAATGACCGTTTTGGGGGACTTGAAACTTGCGCCGTAAGTCGGGGGCGAATATGGTTAACGAATTCGTTAACTTAGGTTAAGATTTGCCCATGCGCGTTCTTCTTGTCGAAGATGATCCGACCATCCTGCAAAGTGTCAAAATGATGCTTGAATCCGAAGGCATGGTCGTCGACACCTCCGATCTTGGTGAAGACGGGCTGGAAATCGGCAAGGTCTACGAATACGACATCATCATCCTCGATATCATGCTGCCCGACATCGACGGTTTTGAGGTCTTGCGCCGCTTGCGCGACAGCCGTATCGAAACCCCGGTATTGATCCTTTCAGGCCTTACCGAGCCCGATAAAAAGGTCAAGGGACTGGGCTATGGGGCAGACGATTACCTGACCAAGCCGTTCGATAAAAAAGAACTGTTAGCCCGCATCCAGGCGATCATCCGGCGCTCGGCTGGACATGCGCAATCACTGATATCGACCGGCAAACTGACCCTCAACTTGGATTCCCATACCGTCGAAGTGAGCGGCCAGCCAATCCACCTGACGGGCAAGGAATACGGTATTTTGGAGCTCTTGAGCCTGCGCAAGGGATCGACGCTGACCAAGGAAATGTTCCTCAATCACCTTTACGGCGGCATGGACGAACCGGAATTGAAGATCATCGACGTTTTCATCTGCAAATTACGCAAAAAACTGTCGACGGCCACCGAAGGCGAGAACTATATAGAAACGGTTTGGGGTCGGGGGTATGTGCTCAGGGACCCGGACGGACAAGCCGAAGTAGCCGAAGCCTGAACCAGCTCGCTCTTATTTATTTAACCACACTATAAACGCCCCGTTGCCCCTGTACGGGTTTGAATCGTTCGGAAACACCGAGCACAGTTTCCGAACCGCCAAAAAACAGGGTGCCGTGTTCCGGCATCAAGTTGGCAATTCCTTCAAGCACGCTGCCCTTGGTTTCCCGATCAAAATAAATCAGGACATTGCGGTAGAATACGACATCGAGTTGCCCCAGCGGCTTGAGGTCACCCAGCAGGTTGTATTCCTTGTACCGCCCGTATCGATGAGGGCCTGGCTCAATGATTAAAAACACAAGCTCAGTTTAGAGAGAATTTAGTAACGCGAATGTATCGAAATGTTTCAAAGGTCGGCTTTTACTTAACAAATTGTAGTCTTCGGAAATAATACCGCGAACTGTATACCACCGCTGGAAGCCTCTGAAAACTCTATCCGGGAGCCCATTCCACGTGCCAGGGACTGGGCATAAAATCCGTGTACGTTACGCGCTGTCAAGCCATCCAATTCCGCTTCAAGCTCCCCCTCAAGCTCCAAGGCGTGGCGAATATCATCGCCAAGAGAGGGCCTTTCACCGGCGACGACGACGGCAACGCCCAGGCCATCTTCCAGATCGGCAAAGTTGACGCCGATGTCGCCGCCCCTGGGCAAGGCCTCGGAAGCAATCAGGACCAAACACAACAACACCTTGACGACGCTGGGGTCGAGCGCCCCGGAAGGCTGGTCTAGCAAGTCTCCAGGCCAATCGAGGGCGGCTTTGCCACTTTCAATAAAGCCCTGGGCCAATTCCCGGGCCTCAGGCAAAGTTGCCTCGCCGCCGGCGCCGGCGCCGGACCCGAAGGCGATACGAAAAAAAGCAAGACGCCGAGTCGCAACACCTGCGCTGTTGGCGAGCAATTCACGAGCCGCAGGGTCATCGCCCACACTTCCGCCCAGGTTCC
>JAZFSL010000143.1:0-14527 GCA_036446135.1 Rhodospirillales bacterium
GGATGAACCGGGGGCCTTTGAAATTATTGCCGGCGAACGGCGCTGGCGGGCGGCGCAGATGGCCAAACTGCATGAAGTGCCGGTCGTCATTAGGGAGCTGAATGATCAAGAGGCCCTGGAAATTGGTTTGGTGGAGAATCTGCAGCGCCAGGACCTGTCGCCGCTGGAAGAAGCCGACGGCTACCAGCGCCTGATGGAGGAATTCTCCCACACCCAGGACGTGTTGGCGAAAACCGTCGGCAAAAGCCGCAGTCACGTCGCCAACATGATGCGGCTTTTGGGGTTGCCCGACGCAGTCAAAAAAATGCTTGATACGGGTGCGTTGTCCGTGGGCCACGCACGGGCATTGCTGGGCGCAGAAAATCCGCAGGCATTATCCCGAGACGTGGTGAAAAAGGGCCTGAACGTCAGGCAAACAGAACGCCTGGTCAGGAAAAAACAACGAACAGATGAGACCCGGGAAAAATCCGCGCTGACCTCATCGGCAAAAGACGCCGATACCCTGGCCTTGGAGCGCGATCTGGCGAACGTGTTGGGGCTCAAGGTCGGGATAAAATTCAAGGATGATGGCGGCGCGCTAACTATTCACTATACCTCGCTCAATCAGTTGGATGATGTCCTGAAAAGGTTAAGCGCGGGGGGGATGGCCGGGGGCTATGATGAGAAGATCTCACCAGCGGTCGGTAATATAGACAAAGCCGACAAAGCCCCCAGGAATGAGTCACCAAAACTTACGATTGGTATGAAAAGGGTGGGTAGAAAAGAATAAGCTGGCGCTCGACCTGGTAATTACCGCGCCCGCATCCTCGCCTTTGCCGCCTGGGCAATTCTTATCAACGCCCGATGACACCCGGCATTGGCGGGAAACCCTGTCGTCTTGCAATCGGCTTCTGCTTCGGTGGCCAGCGCCATGGCCTGGCCAAGACGCTCAAGCCGCCACTGCCTGACCTGGCGAAGAAATTGATCCTTGAATTTGTAAATGACCGGCGGGCGCAGGGCACTCACGGCCTTGTTGGGTGACGAGCCATTTTCAACCATACCGAGTGCTGAATGCAATCGTCGCAAATGTGATTGGGTGGCGCGCAGGATAACAACGGGGCTGATGCCTTCGACAAAGGCGCGCTCAAGTGCCGAATCAAGACCGACGGGGTCGCCCCCGGCGGCGGCATAAACGACCGCATCCATGGACATGGCGGCGCTGTCGCCGATAGACGCCATGGCGTCGTCAAGCGTGACAGAGCCTTTGTTGTTAGAGGATTTTTTATCGGTGCAGTAAAGCGCCAGCTTATTAAGCTCGCTTCGGGTCATCAGCCGATCACCACCGAGATTAGCAGCAAGAAAAGCAATAGCGTCCCTGTCGGCCCTTAGCCCGTGTTTGTCCAGGGACTCGCGAATAACACTTTCAAGGCCGCGCCCGTCGTCGGCATAACATCCGATGGAGGCGCCGTTTTTGACCTTTTCGAAAAGTTTGCGAAGAGACGATTTGGAAGCGAGGTTGCCGGCTTCAACGATAACCAGGTTAAGGCCATTACCGACCACGAAAAAGTCGGTAAAACAACTCGACACAGCATCGCCGGCTTCTTGAACCCAGAAAACCTTGCGCCCGCCGGTCATCGACATTTGCGCGGCCCCGTCGATGAGGGCGGCGGGATCAGCCTTTAGGTCTTTGGCGGAAATTTCAACGACGCGAAAGGGGTCGTTCAAATCATCAACGACGGTGCGGGCCAGCATTTGGGCCCGTTCATGGACCAGGCCCTGATCGGGTCCGAAAAAAAGAACGGCAATAAATTCAGGGCCGGGTTGGCGAAGAAACCCGGTTAGTCGCGCTGGCGTGATCTTCACCGGGTCGCCTAGTTTTTGTTGCGGGTCTGGGCGAAGTAGGCGCCGAGTTGAATGCGTATATCCTCGGCGATCTCCTGGACGGCGCGCTTGCGGGCGTCTTTTTCGGCTGACAGGGTGGCAAAATCCGAATCCAGAATATTGTAACTAACTGTGATGGAGCTGGTTCCGGAAAAAAGCGAATTGTTCCCTTTGGTGGAAACCAGCCGAAAGCTGGCCGTGACTTTTAGGTTGGCGCGGGTGGCAAAAGCGCTTTTTCGAACGGCGAGGGACGCCTTGCCTTCGTTAGTCAGGACATCCAGAAGATATAAGGGATTGCCCGGGGATCCCCTGGTGTTGAGGGAGGTCAAAAGCCGGTTGTGCAATAGTTGTCCGGCCCGGTCCTTGATGGGTTTGATGTGGATTTTGGAAAATTCCGAAATAGTGTTTCCTGCCGAACCTTTTCCATAAAGCGGCTGGAAGCCGCAGCCGCCAAGGACCAGTAAGGCAAAAACAAGGCAGGTGGATTTAAATAACGACATTGATAATCCTGTTCGGTACGACAATAACTTTTTTGACAGACTTGCTCCCAATTGCCTCGATAACATTGGGTATCTTAAGCCCGGCTTCTTCGGCGACCTTGTTGTCGGTATCCTTAGGCAGATCGAGCGTTCCTCTTAATTTACCATTCACCTGAACGGCAACGGTAACATTATCTTCAATCAGCAAAGTTTTATCGGCTTGCGGCCAGGGGGTGTCGGCGAGAAGCGCCTGGTGGCCAAGGTTTTGCCATAACTGTTCAGCCAGATGGGGCATCATCGGGCTAATAAGGCAAACCGTCGTTTCCATGCCGGCCCGGTATACCCAGCCGGAACCGTCGCCTTCGCCATCCAGCCTTTCCAGTTCGTTGGTCAACTCGCGGATGCGGGCAACGACCTTGTTGAAATGAAACTTGTCCAGATCACCAGAAACGGCGGCAATGGTTTTGTGAACGGTTATGTAGGCGGCGGCGGCCTTGTCGCCCAGCGTCGTGGGCTCGGGGGTTCCGGCGTCGGGCAAAAAAACCAGCGGCTCATTAACCATACGCCATAAACGATTGGCATAACGCCACGCGCCTTCAATGCCGGCGTCCGACCATTCCAGATCACGCTCGGGCGGGCTGTCGGACAACATGAACAGTCGCGCCGTATCGGCGCCAAAGGAATTGATAATGGATTCCGGGTCGACGACATTTTTCTTGGACTTACTCATTTTCTCGGAACGGCCAGTGGTCACCGGGCGATCAGAATTCCCCACTTCTTCCGGCAACAACCATTTGCCCGTATCGTCGCGATAGGTTTCATGGCAAACCATGCCCTGGGTCAGCAGGCCCTCAAACGGTTCCTTCAGACTTAAATAGCCGCATTGTTTGAGCGCCCGGGTAAAAAAACGCGAATACAGCAGATGTAATACCGCGTGTTCGATGCCGCCGATATATTGGTCCACCGGCAGCCAGTAATCGGCGGCTTCGCGTGTGAAGGCGCTATTAGCGCCGGGCGAACAAAATCTGGCGAAATACCAGGACGATTCAAAAAACGTATCGAAGGTGTCGGTTTCGCGCCGGGCGTCTTTGCCGCATGACGGACAAGGTACGTCTTTCCAGGTCGGGTGAAGTTCCAGCGGATTTCCGGCTTTTCCCAGTTCAACGTCATCGGGCAAGACGACGGGAAGGTCTTGTTCCGGGACCGGAACGATGCCGCAGTCCTTACAATGGATGATGGGGATGGGGCACCCCCAGTAGCGTTGCCGGGAAACGCCCCAGTCGCGGAGCCGGAAATTAACCGCCTTTTTGCCCGCGTCGGCATTTTCCAGGCGTTGGATAATCTTAGTTTTTGCTTCCTCGACGCCAAGCCCGTCCAAAAAATCAGAATTAACTAGAACTCCGTCACCGACAAAGGCCTCGTCATCGATGATGAACGACTGGTCCCCATCGGGGGCGACGACGGTAACGACGTCGAGGCCGTATTTTCGGGCGAAGTCTAAATCCCGCTGGTCGTGGGCGGGGCAGCCGAAAATGGCCCCGGTGCCGTATTCCATCAAAACGAAGTTGGCGACATAGACGGGGTATGTCTTTGATGCGTCAAGGGGATGGCAGGCCAGAAGGCCGGTGTCATAACCGGTTTTCTCCGCCGTCTCGATGGCTGCCTCGCTGGTGCCGGCGCGTCCGCACTCGGCAATGAAGCCTTTCAACTCGTCATCGGTTTGCGCCAGCTCTTGCGCCAGGGGGTGATTGGCGGCAAGCGCGCAGAACGATGCCCCGAACAAAGTATCGGGGCGGGTTGTATAAACCTCAAGCGGTTCATCGCGGCCTTCGATGGGAAACATCACATAGGCCCCTTCCGAGCGACCGATCCATTTTTCCTGCATCAGGCGGACCCGGTCGGGCCAGCGCTCAAGGGGGCCTAAATCTTCCAACAGCTCTTCGGAATAAGCCGTGGTGTTCAAGAACCATTGCGCCAACAGGCGCTTTTCGACATCAACGCCGGAACGCCAACCCTTGCCGTCGATAACCTGTTCGTTGGCGAGAACGGTGTTTTCTTCAGGATCCCAGTTAACCCACGACTCCTTGCGGTAGACCAGGCCCTCTTTCAAAAAATCCAGGAACATCTTTTGTTCATGGCGGTAATAGTCCGGCTCGCAGGTGGAGATCTCTCGTGCCCAGTCGTAGCTAAGCCCCATGGTCTTGAGCTGGGCGCGCATGGCGGCGATGTTTTCCCGGGTCCACTTGGCGGGGTGAACGTTGTTTTCGATGGCCGCATTTTCAGCCGGCAGGCCGAAAGAATCCCAGCCCATGGGGTGCAACACATTGAACCCGCACGCCCGTTTGTAACGCGCCACCACATCGCCCAGGGTATAATTACGCACGTGTCCCATATGAATGCGCCCGGAAGGATAGGGAAACATCTCCAGCACGTAGTACTTGGGTTTGCTTTTGTCTTCGGTGACGGCAAAGCACTGACGATCTTCCCAGATCGATTGCCACTTCGTCTCGGTTTCCTTGAAATTATAACGCGACATTTTTTTGAGCGGCCCGGCGGTTATTTGGTGGACTGATTCCGTAATTGCCGCGCCCGGGTGAGGATGGCGTCCTCAATTTTTATGCCGGTTTCTTCGGGAATGCCGGCGTCTTTCCAGGCACCTTGCGGGTCACGGATCTGGCGAAACACGGCAACCCTGACACCATCGGCACGCAACGTGCGGCCCAGGATATAGACGTTGAGCTTAAAACGCTCCTTGGGCGAGTCCGCCAATGTGTGCCAATCGGTAATGATGACGCCGCCGAAGGCATCGGCGGAATTGACTGGCATGAAGGAAATCGTATCAAGCGATGCCCGCCACAGGAAACTGTTAACGCCAAGCGCGCCGCCGGCATTTTTTTGAGCGTCGTTATCGAAAAAATTTAGCCCGCCCTTGCCAAAAATAGTGTTCCGGTTCTTATGGTCGATGTTCTCGATATAATCCGTCTCGGGGCCGCCGGTTTCCTGGGGCGTGAATTCTTCCGCTGCGCAGGCTGCCAGCAGCAGCGCGCCCAAGCCGAGAAGACCAGGCCGGGCGAGATGGAAAAGAACCGGCCGAATTTTAGGTTGAATTTTATTCGTCATTACCCTTGCGCTTTCATTCAGCGGGCCCCTGCCCTGTCGCTTGCGCCAAGTATTATAATATATCGTGGGCCGCCGCCATACCCGGTTGATAAAAAACTGGAAACCTGAAAATTAAGACGATGACGTAACCTGGCACGGGGACCACCACTAATTCCGCTTATTTTTTAATAGCTTAATAAAATAAACGGGGGAAAGTGAACGAGTTTATTATTGTTAATGTTGCCCATAAATAAAGCTAATTCCCGCAAGTCCTGCGGCATCGCTGTCTTTAAGACGTCGCGCTGTGGCTTTCGTGACGCCGCCCAGGGCATAAACGGGAAGCCGGCTTGAGGCGCACAAAATCCGAAACCGGAGATTTCCAAGGTAGGCGGCATCGGGATGGCTTTCGGTCGGGAATACCGGCGACAGCAAGACAGCGTTGGCGCCGGCGGCATCGGCCCGGCGAAGGGCTGCCGGGGAATGGGCGGCGGCGGTGATTAGCCAGCCCGCCCCGTCCCTACCCCCGTCCTCACCCCGCTCCGGGAACCAGGTTCGCCAGGCGCCGGGGCCGCGCTGTGCCATGGCCTCGGGCAAATGAAGTCCGTCGGCGCCGACCTTGACGGCGAGCCGGGGGTCTGCTGCTACCAGCACCCGCACCCGTCGCGCACGAGCATGGTTGACGACCTCTTGGGCCAGCGCCGCCCGCCCGGGTGTGTCGTAGTGACGGAAAATCACCGCGCTGCCGGCAGGCAGGGAATCGATAGCTGGTAGGGGATCGGGCAGCCTTTTCTCGTCGGTCATCAGGATCAGGCGTGGCAGGGCTGTCCGTTGCGGTCTTTGCGGGGCCGCGAAATTGAGGCAACGTGTCAGGTCTGATAGGGTCATCATTGATCTTTCGAATCCGTTAGCCCCCCTTTTTAGCGAATGGCCGAGCCAGTGACCACAGAGACCGATATCCAGGAAAACCTTTTAGTTGTCGGCGAACGGATTGCCGGCGCTGCGAAAGCGGCTGGCAGAGAACCGTCGCTGGTGACCTTGATTGCCATTTCTAAAACTCACCCGGCCGCCGCTGCCAGGGCGGCGCTATCTGCCGGGCACCAGGTTTTCGGGGAAAACCGGGTGCAAGAAGCGGAAGACAAATGGCCGGCCCTGAAAGAAGAATTCCCCGATGCCCGCCTGCATCTTGTCGGCGGCCTGCAACGCAACAAGGCGAAAGGCGCCGTCGCCCTGTTCGACGCCATCCATACCATCGACCGGCTCAAGCTGGCCCGGGCGGTTGCCCAGGAAATGGAAAAAAGCCGCCGCCGCCCGGACTGTTTCATTCAGGTCAATACCGGCGAAGAGGCGCAAAAAGGCGGCGTCCTTCCGGGCGACGCCGATGCCCTGATCACCGCCTGCCGCGATGATCTGATGTTGCCGGTTGTCGGGCTGATGTGCATCCCGCCCATGGACGAAGAAGCGTCCCTGCATTTTGCCTTGCTTGGTGATTTGGCCCGGCGCAACGGCCTTCAGGCGCTGAGCATGGGCATGAGCGGAGATTTTAAAACGGCAATCCGGTTCGGGGCGACGCATGTGCGGGTCGGCACCGGCATCTTCGGCGAGCGCCCAGCCCATAAATCAGAAAATTAAATCGATCCGGTCTGCCCGGCGTGACTGTCCGGCGGCGCCTGCGTCAGGATATTCATCCGGGTGTCGTCTGCGCATTCCCTCAGCAACGCCAGCAAGTCGCCCTCAGTCAACGCAACGCAGCCCTGCGTCGGTTTGTAGCCTTCTTTCGCCACATGCAGAAAAATAGCGCTGCCCTTTCCCGTCACCACCGGGTCGTCGTTGTAGCCGATGACGACGATGATATCGTAGATGCCATCGTCGCGCCAAAGCGTTTCGTGGCCAGCGGCAAAGGGGGTTTTGACGAGACGGTTGTAAGCGTCATGCGTTGGTTCGTCGCACCAGCCATCATCCAGCTCAAGGGCGCGCACCGCCAGCCCCGTTTCCGGCGCGCCCAAGCGGTCGGGCCGGTAGAACACTTGGCGCAGCGATAAAACACCAACAGGCGTGACCCCGTCGCCCTCCACCTTGTTGGCGGCGATACCGCCCCGCCCGATGGCGCAACGGAAATATTTTCCCTTCCAGGACAAAGTGCCGGGGGCCCAGACGTTGATTTCCATGGCGGCGATTATAGCGTGATTATTGCCCGCGATAAGGCCCTAGCGGTTGAGATCGACAACAGCGGGTTTTTCCCGGGTGGCGAGGCTGGCGCTGTCATTGTACCTGCCGAGCGCCGTCAGCATGGTGTCGGTAAACCAACCGCCTTCGGCGGCGATGGCCCCTGGAGAGTCGGGCGGATTGGCGGCTGTGTTGTCCCGACTTGCCCGATTCGGCGTCGGTTTGGCGCGTCCGTAGCTGGTTGCGAGAGGCATGAAGCGCCGTTTTCCAGAATTTCGGGCCGAATTTCTGGAAAAGGGTAGAAAACCGCTAAAAAACGTGACCGCTACGGGCGGCTTTGGTCTTCAGGTAGGTTTCGTTGTGTTTGTTGGCGGGAAATGTGTGCGCCACTCGTTCCTCGACGACAATGTCGCAATGGCTAAGTGCGGCAACCTTGTCCGGGTTGTTGGTCATCAATCGCACGCGCCCGAATCCCAGTTGGCGAAGGATTTGGGCGGCGGGCAAGTAGACGCGCTCATCGGCGTCGAAACCAAGCTGTTCATTGGCGTCAATGGTATCGAAACCGCGATCTTGTAATTCGTAGGCGCGCAGTTTGTTGACCAGACCGATGCCTCGCCCTTCCTGCGCCAGATACAGCAGAACGCCCGACTCCTGGGCGGCGATTTCATTGATTGCGCCCTGAAGCTGGTCACCGCAATCGCATCGCAGGCTGCCCAAGAGGTCGCCGGTGAAGCATTCGGAATGGATACGGGTCAGAACCGGCTGCTCTTCGGACGGTTTGCCGATGACAATAGCCAGATGCTCAAGTCCGCCGTCAACAGGCCTATAGGCGAATATTCGAGTGTCCGGCGCGCTCGGTAGCGGTACCCGGGCGGAGCTGACGGCGCGCAGCGTTCGGGCCGAGGTGCTGTCGTACTGGAAAATGTCCCCGGCATCGACCAATAACAGGTCATGACGCAGCGCCCATGCCGCCAGATCGGTGGCCGTGGGATCGGCAATCGGGGCGCTTACCGCGACGGGCAGCAACCGCGCCAGTTTCATCAGGGCGACGGCGGCGCTTTCACAGTCATAGGTCGGCGTTTCCTTGCTGATAACGTTTAGGGCGTCTTTTACGTCATCGGCCAGGGGGCCAGCCAGGGGGTCGGCTAAAATGAGGACGGCCTCTGCGGTCAAATCCCCGTCGGTGGACAAGGTGGCGATTTTGCCCACTGTTTCCGATAGTCCCAATACTGCGGCGCGGCGCGCCGTCAGGGCCAGCACCGGGGCCGAATGACTAACGGTGCGCAGTACCGCCAGGGCGTCCGGCGTTACCGCCTCGCCGGCCAACACCAATACTGCAACACCGCCCGCGCCCCGGATGGCGACGGCGCGACCGCGGCGGATTTCCGAAACGCAGCGATCGACCGCCAACAAGGAAGCCGGCTCCCGGGAGGCAGGCATCGGTATTAATTGAAAACGTTTATCACGCATGGCCTTATGACTTTAAAAGGTTGCAATCACGAAAAATTAATCTCGCGTGAAGCCGCGCGGACTTTATACTATTTTATCGCTGTGCGAAGTATCTTATACCCGAGCATACATAAAAAACCCCATTAAGGTAGACAATGAGCAATGGCAAACAGATATTAATCGTTGATGACGACACCACACTACTCGAAATGCTGAGTGAGCAATTGCAACTGCATGAGGAATTTTCGACGATCGGCGCCCATTCCGCCACCGAAGCCCTGGCGCTGGCCAAGGAAGATTATTTCGACGTTATCATTCTCGACGTTGGTCTGCCTGATATGGACGGGCGGGAAGTCTGTCGATTGATGCGGCGTAACGGCGTGACCTCGCCGATCATCATGCTGACCGGTGCCGATACGGACGCCGATACGATCTTGGGGCTGGACGCCGGGGCAAACGACTACATCACCAAACCCTTCCGGTTAGGCGTGCTGCTGGCCCGGCTTCGCGCCCACATCCGACAGCACGAACGCAGCGACGATGCTGTCTTTACCCTTGGCCCATATACCTTCCAGCCGTCCAACAAAATGCTAGTTAACAACGAAGACGAAAAAAAAATACGCCTGACTGACAAGGAAACGGCGATTTTGAAATTTCTCTACCGGGCCGGCGACAAGGTCGTCAGCCGTGATGTATTGCTGGACGAAGTTTGGGGTTATAACGCCGGCGTCACGACGCACACGCTTGAAACCCATGTCTACCGGTTGCGCCAGAAGATCGAGGCCGATCCCTCCAACTCCATATTGCTGGTAACGGAGCCCGGCGGCTATCGGCTTGTTCCTTAAATTTTTTTCTAAAGATTTCCCAGGCTACTGAGTGGCGGTGGCGTCGTCGGGCTCGCGGTAATCGAACAGCGCCGGGTCAAGCGTGCCGCCGAAACGAGGACCTAAAAGGGAAATATTGGTCACAATGCCTTGGGCATCGGTGACCGTCCATTTTTTCAGGTCCAGCGGCCGGTCGCTGAAAATCAGCGTTATGTTTCCTTCCAGGGGGTCGTCGTTCTTGATCAGCGTCAGGCGGAGAACGCCGGGACCCCGCTCAAAAGCGGTAATGATCACCTCGCCGGCGGAAAATGAAATGACGTCTTTCAGCAAAACGGAGGCCTGGGTCGAGGCCAGATCAAAATAGCTGACCTGTTTCAGTTCCTTATCGACATACGCCAGATTCGTCCCGTCGGAAACAATCAACACTGGTTTTGGGGCGTCGTATTCGAGACGCATTTTTCCGGGCTTGGAAAAATACATGTTGCCTTCCGAATAATCTCCACCGGATGAAACCTGCAAGAAGCGGGCCTGCATGGTTTTGATCAAGTTCAGGTATTTTTCGATGCGCTGCACGTCGGCCCTGTCGGTGGGGCTGAGGTTTGCCGGTGTTGGCTGCTGGCCCCAGGCGGGAACGGGGGCAGGCAAGGCGGCAAGCGCAAGCGCCAAAATCAGCGTGAAGACTGTTGTCTGCAATTTGCTCATGATCGGGTCGTTGTAGCCAAGCGGGGAACGTCAGTAAAGCGCAATGGCTTAATGGTGGCCGATCAGGACTTCGCGGCGACCGACCCGGTTGGCGGAACTGACGACGCCGTCCTTTTCCATCTGCTCGATAATCCGCGCCGCCCGGTTATAGCCGATCTGAAGATGTCGTTGGATAAAACTCGTCGATGCCTTGCCTTCGCGCGCAATCAAGGCCACGGCGTCGTCGTAAAGAGCATCGGCCTTGCTGCCGCCGCCCGCGATATCGATGTCGGTATCTTCTTCGCGCGTAATTTCTTCAATGTAATCAGGGGTGCCTTGCGCCTTCAGGTAGGCGACCACGCGCTCAACTTCGTCGTCGCCGACAAAGGGCCCGTGGATTCGGCTGATCCGACCGCCGCCGGCCATATACAGCATGTCGCCCTGGCCGAGCAGCGTTTCCGCCCCCTGTTCGCCTAAAATGGTGCGGCTGTCGATCTTGGAGGTGACCTGAAAACTGATGCGGGTCGGGAAATTCGCCTTGATGGTGCCGGTGATGACATCGACGGACGGACGCTGGGTGGCCATGATCAAATGAATGCCGGCGGCCCGCGCCATTTGCGCCAGGCGCTGGATGGCGGCCTCTACGTCCTTGCCGGCAACCAGCATCAGATCGGCCATTTCATCAACGACGACGACGATATAGGGCAGCGGGTCGGTGTCGAGGGGCTGTTCTTCCATGACCGGTTTGCCGTCGTCATCGAAGCCGGTCTGCACCCGGCGCGTCAGTTCCTCGCCCTTCTTGTGGGCTTCTTCCAGGCGGGTGTTGTATCCAATGATGTTGCGCACGCCCAACTGCGACATGGCGCGGTAGCGGTCCTCCATTTCGCGGACTGTCCACTTCAAGGCGACGATGGCTTTCGACGGCTCCGTGACCACGGGGGTGAGGAGGTGGGGAATTCCTTCATAAACCGACAACTCCAGCATTTTAGGGTCGATCATGATGAGCTTGCACTGGTCCGGTGACAGACGGTAGAGCAGCGATAGGATCATGGTGTTCATGGCCACCGACTTGCCGGACCCGGTAGTGCCGGCAATCAACAAGTGCGGCATGCGGGCGAGGTCCACGGTCATCGGCGCGCCGCCGATATCCTTGCCTAATGACAAGGGCAATTTTCCGGTGGCCTTTTCAAACGGCTCAGAGGCCAATAATTCACTTAAACCCACCATTTCACGGCTGACGTTGGGCAGCTCGATGCCGATGACGTTCTGGCCTGGCACGACGGCGATGCGTACGGAGACGGCGCTCATGGAGCGCGCAATATCGTCGCTCAGCCCGATCACCCGGGACGTTTTGGTGCCTGGCGCCGGTTCAAGTTCGTAGAGCGTGACGACGGGGCCGGGGCGGACCTTGACGATTTCGCCGTGGACGCCAAAATCTTCCAGGATGCGAGCCAGGAAACGGGCGTTTTCCTGCAGTGCATACTTGTTGAATTGATCCTTCCTAGCGTTGGCTTCGGTTTTGTCCAGAAGGCCCAGAGGCGGCGTCTGATATTCCTTGTTGCCGTCGAGATTAAGCCGGCCCTGGCGTTCGGCCTGGGCCCTGCGTCCCGGTTTCAGGCGGGATTTTTTGGCGCTAACGAGCCCGGTGCGTTTGGGCGCTGTCGGGTTGTCTTCGGAGCCATCACGGCCGCCGACGCTCACCGGGTCGAAGCCGGGCTCAAGTTCTTCCGTTTGGTCTTTGTCCGAGCGATCGAGCATTTCTTCCAGACCAGTGCGCCAGGCCGGGACGACGCCGAAGGCGTCTCGACCTTTTTGCGCACCGCGCCCGATCAGAGCCAGCCCCCAGCGGACGCCTTGGGCAGAAGCATGCCATTCGCGCCAGGAAAGTCCCAAGGCGGGGATGAGCAGCCCAAGCGCAATGGCGCCCAGCATGACGGCAGTAATGTCAGACGCGATTCCGAACAGCAGGCCGAAACCGGAAATTCGCTCGAACACTAGCGTTCCCGTGACGCCGCCCAAACGGCTGATCAGCGGCCAGTTGGCGGGAATTGGCAGGGCATTCAGGGCGGCGGCGGCCAGGATCATGGCGAAAGCCAGCAGAACAAGTCGAAACCCCCAGACGGAAACCCCCCGCTTGGCGGCCAAACGCCAGCCCCAGGCGACGAGGGTGAGCAGCAGTAATGTCCCGGCGAGGCCAAAACTTTGCAGAGTCAGATCGGCGATCAAGGCGCCGGGCTGGCCAAGAAGGTTGCCGACGGTGTGCCCGCCGGCACTGTTTAACGACGGGTCGCCGGGGGTGTAACTGAGAAGGGCCAGGGTTAGCAAAACGCCGGTGCAAAATAGGGCAATGCCGAGAACTTCCGCCAGCCGGCGTTTGAAGAATTTGGCGGCGCCGGTCGGCAAAACGCCGCTCGCGCCGGGGGTGTTCCCGTAGACGCGGTTTCTGCGGCCATCTAAAATTCGCATGGTCTGTGCCATACAAAATTAGTACAGATTTAATGTTTACAAGACCTTAACGAGCCTTTTTGAGGTGTTGGCCGAGAGCTTGGGGGGACAAAAAGGGCGGGTAAAAAAATACCGGAAAGCGGAACTTTCCGGCATCTAAATAGCGGGGGCGGCCTACAACCAGCAGCCAGCCCCCGCATATAGAGCGTAAGGTTACTGCACCGTTTCACCGTGCAGGTTGTAGTCGAGACCACCGACTTCGGTTTCCTCGTCCACACGCAGCCCCATGATGGCACCGACAACCTTGAGGATGACAAAAGTGACGATTGCGCAATAGACGATCGTTGCGGCGATGCCCTCAATCTGGATCAAAATTTGACCCATATTGCCTTCCAACGCACCTTTGGTGCCGCCGATAGCTTCAACGGCGAAGACACCGGTCAAGACCGCACCGGTAATGCCGCCCAGGCCATGAACACCGAAGACATCCAGGGTGTCGTCATAGCCGAGCTTGGGTTTCAGCACCACCGCACCCCAATAACACACCATCCCGGCAGCAAAGCCGATGATCAGCGCGCCGAAGGGATCGACGTAACCGGAAGCCGGTGTAATGGCGACCAGTCCGGCGACGGCACCCGAGATGATACCGAGCACACTGGGTTTGCCGTGGAAAATCCATTCCAGCATCATCCACATCACGGCCGCAGCAGCAGCAGCGATCTGGGTGACGGCCATGGCCATACCGGCGCCGCCATTGGCAGCGACCGCAGACCCGGCGTTAAAACCGAACCAGCCGACCCACAACATGGACGCACCGATCATGGAAAGGATGAGGTTATGGGGCGCCATATTTTCGGTCCCGAAACCGCGTCGCTTGCCCAAGACCAGGGCGCCGACCAGGGCAGCAACACCGGAATTAATATGAACAACCGTACCACCGGCAAAGTCGAGAACACCGGCATCGGCCAGGAACCCACCACCCCAGACCCAATGGGTGATAGGCGCATACACCAGGATCATCCACAAGCTGAGGAAAACCAGTAAAGACGAGAACTTCATACGATCAGCCAGCGCACCGGTAATCAGCGCCGGGGTAATAATGGCGAAGGTCATCTGGAAGGTCATGAACACGGTTTCCGGAATAGTGCCGGAAAGGTCGCCGACGCCAAGACCGCGCAGCAGCAGCTTGTCGAGGCCGCCGACGTAGGCGTTCATGCCGC
This sequence comes from Rhodospirillales bacterium, assembly GCA_036446135.1. GTDB lineage: Bacteria > Pseudomonadota > Alphaproteobacteria > Rhodospirillales > Casp-alpha2 > Casp-alpha2. The sequence continues at coordinate 14,221 of JAZFSL010000143.1, forward strand.
CGCCGTCCGTAAATGCCAACGAATAGCCGATGATCATCCACAGAACGGTCATTACGCAGGTCACGGCGAAGCTTTGCACGGCCGTTGCCAGAACGTTTTTCTTGCGCACCATGCCGCCATAAAACAACGCAACGCCGGGAATGGTCATCATCAAGACGAGCGCCGTCGATGTCAGCATCCAAGCGGTGTCGCCGGAATCCAGTTTTGCTTCTTCGGCCGCCATGGCGTCTCCCGAAGCGATGAGCGTAACCGCCAAGGCCAAATAGCCCAATGATCCGGTCAATAATTTTAAAATTCGCATATCCAT